>JBGKDR010000284.1:0-2822 GCA_042954225.1 Parasynechococcus sp. | reverse complement strand
AAGCAGACCGAGACCGCTGTGGTCGCTCTGCGTTCCGCGATCATCGCCGACTCCGTCGACGGTTCGATCTCCTCGGCCACCATCATGGCTGAGCTGCCCGTGGACTTCCGCCTGGCTGACACCTGCGGCACCTACGACGGTGCTCAGAACGTCTGTGCCCCCGACAAGTGCGAAGGCGACGCCCAGTGCACCTCCCTGCTGTCCTGGTACGTCTTCCTGCCCGCTTGCGTCCAGGCCAACTCCCAGCTGCCTGAGCCCGCTCCTCGTCAGACCTACACCCCTCCCGCACGCCCCCTGTGGTGATCGGCATCAGCCCCGGCATCGCCGGGGCTTTTTTTTTGTTCAATCAAGGCGACCGCTCAACAGCCGATGACGCATCGGCATGCGCAGGGGTTGATCCCCACGCCGTTTCAATAACCGTCGCAACACAGCCAACGCGCTGTCATCCAGGCTTTTGAGCTCAGTGCGGTAGCGCGAACCGTCCTTGAGCCAGCGTTGGTCCAGGGCCTGTCCTCCAGGAAGAAGGAGCTGTTCCTGCCACTGCGTCTCCTGAATCGACCAGTCACTGCTGACTGGGGGATTAAAGCGTTGGTGCTCATCGACGAGACGTTGATGCTCCTCTGACAGCAGAGCGTTGAGAACGGCGCGGTCGGCAGCGCCGATCCCCGCGTCATCACTGAGCAGGGCTGTGGCCGGTCCGGCCTCTGCGCTGCTGATCAGCAGGCGCAGCTGCGACCCGCTCTGACTGCATCGGGTCAGTGCGGTGAACAGGTCATCGCCGCTGAGGTCAGGACGATCCGAGCTGGTCAGACGGCCACCGATCCACTCGAACCGCTGCTGCGCTGGCAGATGCTGCAGTGCGGCCAGTCCCCCATGGAGCAGATGCGGCCGACGAACCGGATCGAGCAGCTCAAGCTGGGCCTGCAGCCGTGTGATGTCGTCGTCCTCGCTGACCAGCAGCGTCACGCCGCCATCGGGTGCCCCCTGCAGTGGGTCGATCGCCCACAGCAGCGAGCGGACCCCGATCAGCAGCACGCGGTCGTTGCGTTGCCAGACGACCCCTTGCCACAGCCGTTGACGCAGTGTGTCCAGCCGCTCACCTCCCTGGCCGAGCTGGCGTTGAATCCAGCGGTCCAGCCCCGGGTCCTCCGGGCCACTGCTCAGCAGCAAGGGCTGCTCCGCCGCCAGTTCAACGGCGGCCGCCAGTTGTGCCGCGCGGCGCTCGGCCATGCGCTCGCGACGCTCGCCTTCCCAGCCGAGGGCACCGGGTTGCCAGAACACCTCCCCCTGGAGAGCCGTCGGCAGATACTGCTGCTCCACCCAGTGTTCGGCGTAGGCGTGGGGGTAGCGGTAGCCCACCCCATCGCCGAAGGCCGCGCCGTCGCGGTTGGCATCGCGGAGATGGCTGGGTACGTCCTGCTTGTTGGCGGCACGGACGGTCTTCAAGGCATCGAAGAAGCCCAGCAGGCTGTTGCTCTTCTCCGCACCAGCGAGGTAAAGCGCTGCCTGGGCCAGGGGATAGAGCCCCTCCGGCAGACCCACCCGTTCGAAGGCGGCGGCGCAGGCTTCCACCACCACCATTGCCTGCGGATCGGCCAGTCCGATGTCCTCACCGGCTGAGATCAGCATCCGCCGGAAGATGAAGCGTGGGTTTTCGCCGGCCTCCACCATCCGGGCCAGCCAGAACAGGGCGGCGTCGGCATCGGAACCCCGCAGCGATTTGATGAAGGCGCTGATCGTGTCGTAATGGGCATCGCCGTTCTTGTCGTAGAGAACGGCGCGTTGCTGAATCGATTCCTCGGCGATGGCCAGATCGATCTGGATGGTTCCATCGGCGTCCGCTTCACTGCTCTCCACCGCCAGCTCCAGGGCATTGAGCAGGCTGCGGGCATCGCCATTGGCCACATCCACGAAGTGCTCGGCCGCGGCCTCACTCACCACAACCGCGCGTTGGCCATAGCCGCGCTCGTCGTCCTCCAGGGCCCGTTGCAGCAGCCGATGCAGATCGGCCGCCTCCAGAGGCAGCAGCCGGAACAGCCTTGAGCGACTGACCAGGGCCTTGTTCACCTCGAAGTAGGGATTTTCCGTCGTGGCCCCGATCAGGGTCACCGTGCCGTTCTCGACCCAGGGCAGCAGGGCATCCTGCTGTGCACTGTTGAAGCGATGCACTTCATCGATGAACAGGATGCTGCGCAGTCCATGCCGTTCCAGGCGTTGCTGGGCGGCCTCCACCTCCAGTCGCAGCTCCTTGACGCCAGCGAGGACGGCATTGAGGGAACTGAAGTGGGCGCGGGTGTGGGCCGCAATGATCCGGGCCAGGGTGGTCTTGCCCACGCCGGGTGGTCCGTGGAAGATCAGATTCCCGATCCGATCGGCCTTGATCGCCCGTCGCAGCAGGCGTCCATCGGCAAGGATTCCGCTTTGCCCCTCGAATTCATCCAGGGTGCGCGGCCGCATCCGGTCCGCCAGCGGGGCCAGGCGGCGGCGGGTCTGTTCCCCTTGAAAGCCGAAGAGATCCTGACTCAAGGCAGCTCCAGCACAGAGGACGGCATCACGGTCAGTGGTCAGTCAGAGAACGCCGACGCCTGAGGTCTGGATGAACCCTCCTCAAAGCCAGACGCTGCCCTCATAATGCCGACCAAAGCCTGAGCCACGTGCGTCTTCCGCAGCGACTTCTTCTATCCATCGCCGCAGTGATGACGGTCAGCTCCTGTGGTGCGAAGGCCCCGGATCAGCCGCCTCCGCCGAAGGTGCAGGCCGCGATGGCGGAAATGGCGGAGTTCACCGACGCAGTGGATACGGTCAGCACGCTGGAATCCACC
>JBGKDR010000283.1:0-2867 GCA_042954225.1 Parasynechococcus sp. | reverse complement strand
GTGGATTCGAGAACCAGATCAACGCCCCAGTCCTTCCAGGGGCAGTTGAGGGGGTTGCGGTCGGAGAAGAACTTGACTTCCTTGCCATTGACGATCATCGAATCGTCGGTGGTCTCGATCTTCACGCTGGGATCAAGCTTGCCCAGGATGGAGTCGTAGGTCAGCAGGTGTGCGCTGGTTTTGGGGTCGGAGGTGGCGTTAACGCCCACAATCTCAATACCGGTGTCAGCACCACGGCTGATCCAACCCCGCATCACATTGCGACCGATCCGGCCGAATCCATTGATCGCAACGCGCAGCGTCATAGCGGTGGTTGTACAGGTTTTGGCCGCCGATCATACAGAAATTGCCCGAAAAACACTGTTCAGCCCTGTTGAATTTGGCCAATCCGGCCCATCTCTGCAGGGACAACGTCGCTCAACTGACTTATCTTTCGGGCCTCTGACGCCGTTCCTTGACGCGCCCGCTCGACCGCCAGATCCCAGTTCACTTCATCGGTGTCGGCGGTATCGGAATGTCGGCCCTGGCCAGAATCCTGGTCGACCGACAACATCCCGTCAGCGGATCGGATCCGAAAGACAACGCCACTGTTCAACAGCTCAGGAAGCTCGGCGTTGCCATCTTTCATGAGCAGACGGCTGCCACCATCGACGCAGTGGTCGCCTCCCATGGCATCCCCCCTGTGGTGGTGACCAGCACGGCCATTCCCACAAGCAACCCGGAGCTGCAACAGGCCAGACACCATGGTCTTGAGATCTGGCACCGTTCCGATCTGCTTGCGGCACTGATTGCCGAGCAGCCCTCCATCGCCGTGGCTGGAAGCCACGGCAAAACCACCACCAGCACCCTCGTCACCACACTGCTGATCGAATCGGGAGAGGACCCGACAGCCGTAATCGGAGGAATTGTGCCCTGCCTCTCCAGCAATGGGCACGCCGGTCGAGGACGACTGCTTGTGGCAGAAGCCGACGAATCCGACGGCTCACTGGTCAAGTTCAACGCCAGCCTTGGTGTGATCACGAACCTGGAGCTCGATCACACCGATCACTACAGCGACCTGGCTGATCTGATCGGCACCATGAAGAGCTTTGCCGGCGGATGCGACCGGATCCTGGCCAACCGCGACTGTCCAATTCTGCGCGAACACTTTCAGGCGGATGCCTGGTGGTCGGTTCATGACACAGAAGGGGCCACCTTTGCCGCCCTGCCCCATCAACTTGATGGCGATCGCTGCATCGCTGACTTCTTCGAAAACGGTCAATGCGCCGGTCGCTTCACGCTCCCGATGGCCGGCCTGCACAACCTCAGCAATGCAACAGCCGCGATCGCAGCCTGCCGGATGGAGGGTGTGCCCCTCGACACGCTGATCGACAGTTTGCAGCGCCTGGAAGCCCCGGGCCGTCGTTTCGACCATCGCGGCACCTGGGAGGGCCGTCACATCGTCGATGACTACGCCCATCACCCCAGTGAAGTGAAGGCCACCCTGGAGATGGCCCAGCTGATGGTGAGCAGCGGACGGAGCCCCCTGCCAACGGCGCCACAACGACTCCTGGCTGTCTTTCAACCCCATCGCTACAGCCGGACCCAGGAATTTCTCGATCCCTTTGCGGCGTCCCTTCAGAACTGCGATCAATTGATCCTGGCCCCGATTTATGCGGCAGGGGAACAGCCGGTTCCAGGACTCAACAGCAGAACCCTGGCCGAACGGATTCAAACCCTGAAAGCGGAGCTGCCGATCGCGGTCGCCGATGATCTCGATGAGGTCGTCACCCTGGTGAAGGAGCTCAGCCGGGAGGCTGATCTGGTTCTGGCGATGGGGGCGGGTGACATCAACAGTCTCTGGAGCCGACTGGCCTCATGACCGATCGGACGGTGACGCAGGTGCGTGCCCAGACGCCCTTAGCGGACTACACAACCTGGCGTGTTGGAGGTCCAGCGGAATGGCTGGTCGAACCGTCCCATTCCGATGAGATCGATGGCCTGCTGGACTGGGCCAGGCAACGAGATCTGGTCTGCCGCGTGATTGGGGCTGGATCGAATCTGCTGATCCACGACGACGGTCTGCCCGGGTTGACGCTCTGTCTGCGCAAGTTGCAGGGGGCCACCATCGACGCCAACAGTGGGGTCGTTGATGCTCTCGCCGGCGAACCACTGCCATCCCTTGCTCGCCGCGTCGCCCGTTCAGGACTGCATGGGCTGGAATGGTCCGTGGGCATCCCAGGCACGGTCGGCGGAGCTGCCGTGATGAACGCCGGAGCTCAGGGAGGCTGCATCGCTGATCGATTGGAATCCGTGCGCGTGATGCCGATCCATGGCGGCCAAAGCTTTGAGTTGCCCGCAGACCAATTGGATTACGGCTACCGACACAGCCGATTGCAAAAGGACAATCTCGTGGTGCTGTCGGCCCGCTTCCGCCTGGAGCCTGGCCATGACCCCAAGGAACTGAACCGCGTGACCAGCGGCAATCTCAGTCACCGCACCACCACGCAGCCGTATCAACAGCCCAGTTGCGGCAGTGTGTTCCGCAATCCGGAACCCGAAAAAGCAGGCCGGCTGATCGAAGCCATGGGCCTCAAGGGAACTCGGATCGGAGGGGCCGAAGTCTCACCCGTGCATGCCAACTTCATCGTCAACACGGGAGATGCCCTAGCGAAGGACATCCAGCAATTGATTGAGCTGGTTCAGAACCGTATCGAAGCCGAGCACGGCATTCGCCTGCATCCTGAGGTCAAACGACTCGGCTTCGATTCAGCGACCTAACCTGCGCTCTCATTCAGGATCACGATGGCAGGGTTCGGACTCCCCAATTTCGGTCAACTCACCGAAGCTTTCCGCAAGGCCCAGCAGATCCAGCAGGACGCCCAGGT
>JBGKDR010000282.1:0-4391 GCA_042954225.1 Parasynechococcus sp. | reverse complement strand
AAGCTGCTGAATCAAGGCCTGACCCTCACTCCGCCCCTTGCCTTCCAGCTGTGCTTCCCGAAGCAGGAGGGGACATCCGGAACTGCTCACCACCACACCGACATTGGCGATCGACGCCAGGACCCTGCCACCAGCCGACTCACCCGTCGGCCAACGACCGATCAACTCACGAGCATCAGGACTGAGTTGATCGGTAAGCCGGGCAATCAGCGGTTCGGTACGGATCAGTTTCAGGCGCTTCCCTTTCCACTGCGTGATTGCCCCTGGGAAAAGCCCCATGACCTTCCGATGGATCGTCAAAGCGGACTGGCTCCAATCCACAACGAAATCGTCCTTACGAAGCATGCGGGCGTAGCAACTCTCATCGGCCTGCTCACGAACACCAAGACGAGAAAGACGCTCGGCGCGGGGACCTGGGCCAACGGCTTCGATCCGTGGCATGGCGGCCACCATCAACTCAGCGGTCAACTCGCTTAGGCGTTTGCCAAGATCTGCAGCGTTCTCCAGAAGACCGATGGAGAGAGACTCCTCCAGCAAAACCGGGCCGGTATCCAGCCCTTCCTCCATCGCCATGATTCCCACGCCGGTCTTCGCATCACCGCTCAAAATCGACCACTGAATCGGGCCAGCGCCCCGCCAACGGGGCAGCAAAGAACCATGGCCGTTCCAACAGCCCAGTGGAGGTTGATCAAGAACGGAGAGCGGAAGGATCTGACCGAACGCCACGACAACGGAAAGATCGGCTTGCAAATCTGCCAATTGCTGTTGGCAAGGCAGATCGTTCTTGATGCGGTCAGGCGTGAACACAGGAAGATTCAGTTCCAGCGCCAGCTGTTTCACCGGTGACGGAACCAACTGTTTTCCCCGCCCGCGACGGCGATCGGGTTGTGTGACCACGCCGACAATGGTGTGGCCAGCCTGGTGGAGAGCAGACAGGGAGGGAACGGCGTACTCAGGCGTCCCCCAGAACAGGATCTTCAAAATGGGCGGGGATCAGGCTTCTCCGGTGATGGAGAGACCATCAACCCAGACATGGGGGCAAACACCGCGGTGGGTCACCTCAGGTTCCGCTTCGAGATGAACGATGTTGTTCAAGAGCGAACGGATATCTCCGGCAACCGTCGCTGCTTCGACGGAAATGCGCTCACCGCCTTTGACAAGCCAGCCATCAAAGGGAAGTGAGAACGATCCCTGGGTGGCCTTGACGCCTGCATGCAACGCAGAGAGATCCTCAATCAGCACGAAAGGTTCAGCTTCTGTGCGGTGATCGAGGCTGGCGCCACTGCTGGAACCGGATTTTGTCGAAATCTCAAACCAGTCAGGACCAACCGAAACCTTGGCGCCCAGACCGGCATGACCGGTTGGCTCAACGCCGAACGCACGCGCTGTGGCTTCGGAATGCAGGAAGCTCTGCAGCTCGCCGCCATCGATCAGGCAAAGACGACGAGTCGGTGTCCCCTCACCATCAAAGGCCGTGGCACTGACATGGCCGGGATGGAGACCGTTGTCATGCAAGGAGAGAAATGGAACAGACACCCGTTCACCGATCGAGTCACGGTTGCTCAGGCTCACCCCATCCAGCACCGAGCGGGCGTTGAACATGCTGCTGAAGGCGCCGATCAGTGACAGGAATGCCTCAGGTTTGAAGCAGACCCGATACGACCCGGTTTCAATTGGTTGGTACGCCAGATGGCTGACTGTTTTTTCAACGGCTTCGTTGATGCAACCGTCAATGTCCAGGCCCTGGCTGCCGAGCCCGAGGCGCACAGCCCCACCACTGCGGGGCTTGCGACCGTCTTCTTCCGCGCGGGCGTAGAGGTAAAGGCTGGCCTGGGTGCGTTCCATCTGACGCAGAGCCCCATCACTGTTGAGGTAGAGGCTTTGCGACAGGGATTCGGCAAGACCGTTGTAGGGGACAGTCTGAATGGCGTCGTGACGCGCCAACAGCTCAGCTTCTGCCTCTCGCAGTGTCTTGAGCAGCGGAAGGATGCCCTGGCGTTCCTGAAGAGGGCGGTCAAGGGTTGGAAGGGGGGCCGTCGCCAGAGGCGAGAACTGCGGCACATCGTTGGGATTGCCGAAGGCGCTGGCTTGATGGGCTCCGTTCAGCGCCTGTTCCAGACCACTGTCAGACAGGTCAGTGGTGCTCGTAATTCCGACCAAACCATCGCTGTTCCAGACACGCACGGTGATGGAACTGCGTTGGGCAGCCTTCAGCTGCTTGGCTTCACCGCGATCCACCTGAACGGAACAATCATCACTGCAAGCCGCGCCGAGGTCCCATCGCTGGATTCCTTCCCGACTGGCCAGTTGATGGAGTCGATCACGCAACACTGCTGCATTGAGGGATTGATTGGTCATCGTCAACGTCCTCCCACAGTGATCGAATCAACCTTGATGTGCGGTTGGCCAACAGTGACAAAAACACTGCCACTCACGGACCCGCAGAACCCTGCTGCCAACTCAAGGTCGTTGGCGCACATCGAAATGCGAGGCATGACCTCTTTTGCATCACCGATCAGGGTTGCTCCCTTGACTGGTTTGGTGAGGGTGCCGTTTTCAATCAGATAACCCTCTTCAACAGAGAAATTGAACTGACCGGTCGGGCCGACGCTGCCGCCTCCCATGGCTTTGCAGTACAACCCACGATCCACTGATGCGATCAACTCCTCGGGGCTGTGGGGACCTGCATCGATATAGGTGTTCCGCATTCGGCTGGCGGCGGCGAAGGCGTGGCTTTGACGTCGACCACTGCCGGTGCGTTGGTGACCGGTCCTGAGTTCACCGGCACGGTCGCTGATGAAGCGTTTAAGGATGCCGTTTTCAATCAGAACAGTTCGCTCCGGAACCATTCCTTCGTCATCCATCGAGAGTGAACCGAAGGCACCTCCACTCAACCCCTCATCGATTGCGGTCACGGCGGAGTGGGCAATCGACTGGCCGACCATGTCAGCAAAGGGCGTGGTGCCACGCTCAATCTGGGTGGTTTCGAGAAGGTGACCGCAAGCCTCATGGAAGATCACCCCGCCGAAGCGGTTGGCGAGGACAGCAGGCATCTGGCCGGCATCGACGTAATCGGCGCGCAGCATTTTGCCGGCACTTTCACAGACTTCAGCCGCACTGGCTTCGGTGTTCCACTGACGCAGATCATCCGGGCGGTCAGTACTGCCGTAGCGACGTCCGACACTCGAACGATGTTCTCCATCGGCGGCCAACACGGACAGTCCAGTGGACTGATGCAAGCGAATGTCGCGGGCGAAGGTGCCATCGGAGGCCGCCACCATCACCTCTTGCCAGTCCCGGGCATAACTGCCCCGGCGAACCTGGAGATGCTGGCCGAGCCGATCGAGGTGAACCGTGCCCTTCAGAAGGGCATCACTGGCGTCAGCCATTGAGGGACAACGGTCCAACCACTGGTTCTTGCTGACGCCATGGTCAATCAGGTCGTTCAGACCGTCGAAGCGTGCGGCGGAGCCTGACAGGTGTTGAGGTGACAGACCGAGCATGGCCAGGGCCTGATCCAGGGCACGCGTCAGACCGGACTCCGACAAGTCATTGGTGCTGACGAATCCATCGCGACCATCGAGGAAAACGCGCAATCCAGCTCCCCTGGCGAACGAGGGATTGACACTTGTGATCAGATCCTGTTCAGCGAGGAGCCCAAGGTGATCGGTCCGTTCCATGAAGACCTCCACCAGATCAGCTCCGGCTTTGGCTCCACGATGAAGCAAGGACTCGAGGAGATCTCTCCATTGAGTCGAAAAGGTGTCAGTCAAGATCTCCTCTGCAGCAAGTAGACGGCAAACAATCAGCGGACGGCAGGCTGGTAGTTGCTGCTGTCGATGGGCGACATCAGGAACAACTTGGCCATCTCGGCACCATTGCTGAGCCAATGGGGGAGCTTGCGAAGCAGCTTCACCGGAGCGATGGCATCACTGTTGTCAGCAGCGTCGAGTGCAGCGTTGTTGACAACAAGGCGCTCAAGACGCGTCCAGAACTTCTCGTTCTTGACATCGAGAACGACAGGGAAGACACGGGCTGATGTCTCATTGGTCTTTTCGATCACCATCCGGTCGTAGGTGCGTGCATCGAGACCGAGGGCTTCATAGAACTCCTTGCGAGCCACATCGCGCACATACATCGTGGCGAACACAGCGAGCAGGAAGAAGCGACACCACAGCTTGGCAATCGGACCACGGACCGTGTCCGGCTGCGCCTTCATCAGGGCGTCAAAGAAATCGCCATGGCGATTTTCGTCCTGACACCAGTTCTCGAAGAAATTGAAGATCGGGAAGATCTTGCTATCGGGGTTCTTCTCGAGATGACGGAAGATAGCGATGTAGCGCCAGTAACCAATCTTCTCTGAAAGGTACGTCGCGTAGAAGATGAACTTC
>JBGKDR010000281.1:0-6918 GCA_042954225.1 Parasynechococcus sp. | reverse complement strand
GAAGCGCTTGCGGCGGCAGCCCGTGAGGCTGGAGATGCCGATGCCACCGCAGAGTCGGGACCTTGGTTACTGGGGCTGGACATGCCCCGTTATCTGCCCTTCCTGACCCATGCGACCAATCGGCAGCTCAGGGAAACGGTCTACAAGGCTCATGTCAGCAGGGCTTCCGCCGGTGATCTCGACAACCGGGGACTGATCGAAGAGATCCTCACGTTGAGGCGGGAACAGGCCGAGAGGCTGGGATACAACCATTGGGCTGACCTCAGTCTGGCCAGCAAGATGGCCGATGACGTTCCCGCCGTCGAGTCACTGCTCGAGGAATTGCGCGCTGCCGCCTATCCCGCAGCGCAGCAGGAGTTGGCAGATCTCAGGGCCTGCGCCCAACGACACGGTGCGCATGAAGCCGGAGATCTGGCCCCATGGGACCTGCCGTTCTGGTCGGAGAAACTCCGCAAGGAGCGTTTTGATCTGGACCAGGAGGCGCTGAGACCGTGGTTCCCACTGCCCCAGGTGCTGGACGGGCTGTTCGGCCTTTGCAAGCGCCTCTTCAAGGTGGACATCCGCCCCGCCGATGGAGAGGCGCCGATCTGGCATGAGGACGTTCGCTTCTTCCGGGTCTATGCAGCAAGTGGTGAGGCCATCGCAGCGTTCTATCTCGATCCCTTCAGTCGCCCGGCTACCAAGCGAGGTGGTGCCTGGATGGATGAATGCCTGGGCCGTCGTCGGCTGAGCGATGGCTCGCTTGTGCTTCCCGTCGCCTACCTGGTCTGCAATCAGACCCCACCGGTCGGAGACACGCCAAGCCTGATGAGCTTCGAAGAGGTCGAAACCCTCTTCCATGAATTCGGCCATGGTTTGCAGCACATGCTCACCACGGTGGACGAGCCCGAGGCTGCAGGGATCAGCAACGTGGAATGGGATGCCGTGGAACTGCCCAGCCAGTTCATGGAGAACTGGTGCCTGGACCACGCAACGCTGATGGGGATGGCGCGGCACTGGCAAACCCAAGACCCCCTGCCCGAAGCCGAATTCAAGAAATTGCAGACGAGCCGGACCTTTAATGCCGGGCTGGCCACCCTGCGTCAGATCCACTTCGCCCTGACTGATCTGCGGCTTCACAGCGTCTGGACACCAGAGCTGGAGATCACACCAAACGCCATGCGTCGTGATATCGCCGTCACAACCACCGTGATGCCGCCGATTCCGGAAGACGAATTCCTCTGCGCCTTCGGCCACATCTTCGCCGGCGGCTATTCGGCTGGGTATTACTCCTACAAGTGGGCGGAGGTGCTCAGTGCTGATGCCTTCGCCGCATTCGAAGAGGTGGGACTGGACAAGGAGGAGGACATTCAGGCCACAGGAGCCCGATTCCGTGACACGGTCCTCAGCCTGGGTGGCAGTCAATCACCTGCGGATGTCTTCGCCGCATTCCGCGGACGTCCCGCCAGCACCGAAGCTCTGATTCGTCACTCCGGTCTGAAAGCGGCCTGAATCACGCCGCTTCGATGTCCCGGACCAGATGGTCAAGGGCGACGGGGTGAGCGATCAGTTGCTGGTGGGTCCAGACCGGTAGACGCTGGCGTTGTCCCCGGGGCAGAACCGCACGCCAACCCGGGCACACGATCAGATCCCAGGGACTGAAATAACTGCGGCAGATGATCCGATCCAGGGCTGAAACATCCCGGTTGAGGTCCCTCAACAGGGCACTGCCGATTTTCATGTCCGCAGCGCCAGCAAGCCAGCGGCGTGGCAGCGGAACGGCAGCCAGCGTTCCGTTCTGAGGACTCCCGACACTGAAGAAGCGGTGAACGCGAGCCGCACCGTTGCGCTCCTGCAACCAGATGCGAGCAATCACTCCACCCATGGAGAAACCAAGCAGGTCAAGCTCCTGGGATGGGCCGAAACGATCGTGAATGTGCTGATCGAGCTGAGCCGCCAACGCACGCAGGGGGACGACCCCCAGACCATGGGGAAGATGGGGAATCAACAGCGGCCTGTCGAGACGGGGATCCAGGCGCTGCACCAGGCGATGAAACAGCCGAGGGGTATCCCAAAGGCCATGGACCAGAACGAGAGGACGGGTCATCCGCGGTTGAGGGGGGCACCATGGCGCTGACGTTCAATCGCGACCTCACCGGTAAAGCCAGGAACAGGCGCCGCGCACTTTGTCAGTTTCAACCAGATCGGATACGGACCGTAGAGCCGTTCGATGCAATCCAGCATCAGCTCACTGAAGCGTTCAATCGTGAGACAGCTGGTTGACCTGGACAGACGTTGCAGAGCCGTGATCGCCTGGCTGTAGTCCAGGCTTTCCGCCAACGCGTCTTCAGACGCAGCGGCGCTGACGTCCAGCCAGATCCGAAGATCAACGGAAAACCACTGCCCGTCGCGCCGTTCGTGCTCAAGAACTCCCACATGGGCCCAGAGGCGCAGATTGCTGACGTGAATGACAGCCTCGCCTGTTGCCTTGCCATCAACGGCCATCAGAGCGGCAGGTCGCGATGGCTGAACGCCCGCTGTCCCGAGGCGAACTCTGCAGCAATGTGCCCATCGCCTCGCAGGAGGTAGCGATAGGTCACCAGACCCTCCAGACCGACAGGCCCGCGCGGAGGCAGTGTCTGAGTGCTGATGCCCACCTCAGCTCCGAAGCCGTAGCGGAAACCATCGGCAAATCGACTGGAGCAATTGTGGTAGACCCCTGCGCTGTCAACGGATGCCAGAAAACGTGAAGCCGTGGCTTGGTCTTCCGTGACGATCACCTCGGTATGCCGCGAGCCATAGCGGCGGATGTGGTCGGTTGCCTCCTTGAGGTCGTCGACAACCTTCACCGCCAGGATCAGATCGAGATACTCCGTCCTCCAGTCGTCGTCTCCAGCGGACTCGCCAACACCGAGCGCAACACTGGCAGCATCGCCGCGCAGTCGAACGCCGGCATCGGCAAACACCGGCAGTGCAGCTGTCAGAAAATCTGCAGCAATGGACCGGTGCAGAAGCAGGGTTTCAATCGCATTGCAAGCCGCCGGGTACTGAGTCTTGCTGTCCAGGGCCACACGCACAGCCTTGGCCACATCCGCTGCCGCATCGACAAAGAGATGACAAATGCCATCGGCATGGCCGAGCACTGGAATTCGGGTGTTGTCCTGAATGAAACGGACCAGCTCATTGCTTCCCCGCGGAATGATCAGGTCCACCAGGCCATCGAGGCGCAGCAGCGCCAGGCTTTCCTGACGGGTGGTCAACAGGGTGAGTGCATCAGGGGAGACAGGGCTTGCAGCAAGTCCGGCCTTGAGCGCCTCCATCACGGCTTCATTGGTACAGCGGGCTTCACTGCCCCCCTTGAGTAGAGCACCGTTGCCAGAGCGAATCGCCAGCGAGGCGATCTGCATCACAGCGTCTGGCCTGGCCTCAAAAATGACGCCGACCACTCCCAGGGGAACGGACACGCGTTCAAGCACCAATCCCGCATCCAGTTCACGGTGCAGCTGTCGCTGACCGAGGGGATCCCGGAGGCTGCCCACCTTGCGCACTCCATCAATGGCCGCGGCCAACTTGCGCTCATCCAGCTTCAGCCGTGCCATCAAGGCTGGAGCCAATCCCTCAGCGGCGGAGCGCTCGAGATCGTCACGGTTCGCTGCGACGATCAGATCGGAGCGCGCCTGGAGAGCATCAGCCATGGCCTCCAAGGCCTGAGCTCTCTGGGCATCATTGGTCTGGCCCAGGTCCACAGCCGCCAGGCGCACCGCACCAGCCCGTTGGAGCAGCTCGGCGGAGGGCTCCGGAACAGAGGTCATAGCCGGCGGAACAATGCAGTCGATCCCATCATCGATCCTGAGGGTGCGGGAAGCGCTGCAAGGCAAGGCAAGCCGCGCCGAGACGGCCAGCACCGTTACCAAGAGAGCAGGCTTGAATACTCAGTCCCTCCCGTGAGACCGCCTGAACGCGCCGCTGTACTTCTGCACGAACGGCCGGGAGAAAATGCTCCGCCGCTCCAGCCAAGCCGCCCCCGAGCAGCACAAGCTGCGGCGTGAACAGGTACACAAGTGAACTGATCCCGATGCCAAGGGTGGTGCCGTAACGCGTCCAAACCTCCATGGCCTCCGGATCGGACTGCTCTGCCAAGCGACTGAGCTCAAGCGGATCGCGATCAGACAGACGACGCAGACCGGTCAGGCTCGCGAACTGCTCGAGGGATCCACTGTTCCCGCTGTTGCAGACGGGACCATCGGGTGTGATTCCAATCAGACCGGGTTCAGCTGCAGCACCGTTGTGACCGGTGAACAAACGCCCTGAAAGCAGCACCCCACCGCCGACACCGGTCCCCAGGGTGAGAAGGACCACATCGTCAAACCCCTTGGCTGCACCCCGCCAGGCTTCACCGACCAGTGCACAGTTGCCGTCATTGGCGAGGGTGACCGGACGCTGGAGTCGCGACTCCAACCAGGCAGCGAGAGGAATGTCCTCCCAACCCGGCAGGTTGATGCAGACCCTGGCCACCCTCGCCTGAGCATCCATCGGTCCGGGCAGTCCCACCCCGATGCAGTCGGCCCGACCCTCGGGGTCGAGTTGCTGGACAGCCTCCGTGAGCGCGATGGTCACCGCTCCAGGGGTTGCCGGTTGAGGGGTGGGTCGCTCAAGTTCCGCCAGGGCCGACCCATCAGCGTCAAAACGCGCCAGCTTCAGCGCAGTACCGCCGATGTCAATGCCGACGACCTGACGCGATGGGCTGTCCATGCTCAAAAGCGGAAGAACAGTTGCAACTGGCTCTGCCAGGTTCCATTGGTATCCATGGAACCGGTCACCGTCGTGGTGGGTGTGACCTGGTAACTCACGGACGCCTGGGGTGGAACGTCCGTGTTGTTCGGCGCCACAAGAACGGAAAAGTCAAAGTTGTCGGTGACATCAACTCCAAACTCAGTGACCAGCGTGAAGGTGGGAGGGACACGGCCTGACGTTCGCTCTGACTCCTTGACCTCAGGATTCACATAGGTCGGGTACAACGCGATCTGCAGGCGATCGCCCATCACGTCGGTCAGGTTGCCGAGCACCGGCGACAGCAGCGTTTGCCCAAGCACGGTGGCCAGTGCAGCGCTACCGCCGCCTGCGAGTCCTGCCAAGGAGTTTCCTCCGATCAATGCCAACAGCTGCGCTTCCGGCATCGGCGGAGAACCGCGCAAGATCAAATTGTCCGGGAGTCGATTGGCCGGTCCTGAGGCCTGAACACTCACCTTGACCAGGCGAAGCTGACCACCGGCCTCCAGAGCACCACTGCCGTTGGTGTCAAACACATTGGCCGACGTGGTGCTGGTGTCACCGCCCTGCTGCACGGTGTCCGACACACGGGTTTGCATCGCGATGTCCACGTAGGGCACCAGACCGAGCGACGGCGTGAACACAGCAACATTGGCAGCGCTGCTGTCCAATCGGAATGTGCTGGAGAACAAGCTCAGCCGTCCGTTGAGCAAACGGACAAGGCCCCTGACCTGCAGCGATGGATCGAGGGGCCCATTCAGCAACAGCTGGCCGCTGCCTCGGAAACTGACCATTGGGACCATCTCCACGCGCAGATCCGGCCCGAAACGCAGTCGGAAGTTCCTGAAGCGCAACGCGGACAGATTTGGCATCAACGCCTGCAGCGGATCGGTCGACGGGGTCTGGGCCGCTGGACCCAGCAGGACCAGTGGTTCCTTGAAATCCCATTGGTCCTCAATCAGCGAGGACAGCGTCACAGGTTGGGGTTGCAGGCCCAGAGCGTTCTGAATCCCCGTATTCCCCGCAGCAACCGGGGCCACAGGTTCCTCCGGCCGAGACTTCGGCCGTGACAGGAAGCCTTCCTGGGGTCGGATGGTGCCTTGATTGATCGCAAGCTCACCCTGAAGTTCAGGCTGCGTGAAAGAACCACTCAGTTCAAAACTGCCGTCTGCCTGGAAGTCAGCCTTGGGCTGGCGGATGCGCGCCTTGCTGATCGTGATCGTGAGCGGCTCCTCCTGCTCCACCGGCTGCAGCAATGACAGAGCACCGGCGGCTTCGATGGTTCCACCGGCGGCCAGCTGACCAGAGCCCTCCATCACCACAAGGCGATTGAAGTCAAAGAACAGCGAGGCATTGAGCTGTCGCAGCTCCTGGCTCTGGAAGGAGAGAACGCCATTGCGGACCACCACAAAGCCATTGGCCTGGGGATTCGCGAGGGTCCCGCGCAGCAACAAGCGAAGGTCGGTTGTGCCACGGGTGACCTCGAGATCAGGTCCGGCCAAGGCTGTGAGGAAACGCAGCGCGTCGCCATGGGCTTCGATCGTGAGGTCAAGCGGCGCCTCCGCATCCACGGGAACCGTGCCGACGATGCTGACCGGTTCTGAAGCGCCCTGGCTCGCCAGGGCCAGATCGAGGGTCAGGCCTGTGGAATCAAACTGAAGGGCATCGCGTTCAAGGGTGAGGGGCGTCGCGGCGATGGACGTTTCATCGAGAAGCAGCTGGGCCTCAATGTCTGGACCGTCCTCGGTGAAGCGATAACGACCGCGCAGGCCAGCTGCTCCACGCAGGGATGCTGGAACAGGCGCGAACAGAGCCAGGAGTCCGACCGGGATGTCCTCGAGACTGAACACACCGTCGCCATTGCTCAGGGGGCCCTGGATCGTGGCCACAAAGGGTTCAAGCTGGAGGGGGCGATCACGGCCATCGCTGGTGATCCAGAGGTGCCCCTTGGCCTTCAGGTCGATGCTGATCTGATCGATCCCTGGCCCGGCGAAGGTCAGATCCGCATCCAGACGACCATCGAGGTCGTCGATGGCCATGTCCTGACGAGGATTGGCCTTGTCAAAGGCCTCCAGTGCCCGTTTCGACTGCTCAAGCGCCTGAAGCTGGCCATCGAGTCCACCCCCGAAGGTGTCGATGACAAACCGTCCCAGATCTGCAGCACGACCG
>JBGKDR010000280.1:0-2060 GCA_042954225.1 Parasynechococcus sp. | reverse complement strand
CTGGCCCACAACGAACACTTCCTCGAGTACCGCTCGATCGTGCAGCAGGAAATCCGCGAACAGTTGGAATCCCTGCCGCCGGAAGAGCCGACGACCCAAAAAGAACTCCAGCCGGCATAAGCACAGGCAACACACATCTTTTGCTGCCAAACGATTCCTTCATGACAACGCAGTGATCCAGAGAAATAGTCATTACTCTCTGGATCGTTGAGTTAAGAAACCACCATTCACCCGGCCGTCAGCACCACCGTTCCGGATTACCCCAGGTCGTTCCAGTCCGCTGGAATGCTGCAGGAGCTGCTCAAGGCGATCGGGTTTCAGATCGAGGTGGTGCAGATCACCCCCGGGCCTTTGCAGGGAACCCTGCGTGCGGATCGGGCCTGCGGGGGACTGCTGCTGCAGGTCACAACCAACCAATGCCTTTGTTTTCAGGGCGATCGCGATCAGAACTGGCTGGCGATTGCCCTGGAGCAGACCGACAACCTGGAGCTTCACCGCGTTCGGGGGGAAGCCCTGGGCCGATGGTCGATCCAGGGCTTCAACCGCAATCTCACCGACTCCTTCTGGCAGGTCTCACCCCACAGCCATTCGAGCATTCTTGTGCTGCCGCTCCAGCGGGTCGTCGATCTGATCACCCTGGACCCCAACAGTCGCCTGCAGGATGTCATCGACAGCGCCAACATCATGCAGCTGGCGCCCGACCATTTCCAGGCGCTGAAACACTGCCTTGGCAGCCCCGCTGCAGCCGCCGATCAGGATCAATTCGATGGCCTGCTGCTGGAGATCTTCAGTAGCCCGCAGCCATACGAGCTCTACGGCGGCGAGATGCGCAACGATGCGGCCTTGATGCGTGACCTGGTGGCGTTTGGCTGCAGCAATCCCCATGCTCCAATCCGCCTGGCGGAGCTCGGCAAGGTGCTGCTGAAATCAACCTCCTCGATCAACAAAGCCAGCCGCGATCACTTCGGCCTGACGCCGATGCAACTGCTGAAGCAGATTCGCCTGCAGCAGGTGCAACACACCCTGTTGAATCCCTCGCGGCAATCGCTGCTCGGGGCTCGATCGATCCAGGGCATTGCCAGCCACTACGGCTTCATGGCGCGCAATCACTTCGCCCGTGATTACCGCCTGATGTTCGGCGAGTCACCCAACCAGACGCTGCAACGCCAGAGCCTTTGCGCCCCGCGTCAATCCTGCACGTAGGTCTCACCGGAAAGAAGGCAGGCTTCCGCCTTCTGCAATTCCCGCCCGAGATACATCGCATGATCGAGGCAGCTCAGCGGATGGGGACCGTCGCCTTCGGTGAGTTGAATGCCAAGCTCCTTGGCCGTGCGGCCCCGGTAGATCCCTGACGGGCGCCGCGGCCCATTGCCGCCCTTGCAACTAAGGATTTCGCCGGTCTCGTCGTCGCGAGCCAACCCCTTCTCATCGATGGTGTTGCCGTAGTGCTCCAGCACCAACTCGCTGGCGCTGTGGTCCACCTTGATCAGGAAATAGCCGCTGGGATCCAGGGCGATGAAGCGCTGGGACAGGCGTTCATCCAACGCCTGAAGGCGCTCGGCCAGGGCAGGGGCTTCAGGGGTCTTGACCATGGCTTCAACCTACAAAGCCAAGGTCGGCGTTTCCGCTTTGAAGGGCAGTTCCGCATTGATGGCATCAATCTCCTGAAGAGTGATGCCGTTGACCTGCGGCAACCAGGCGCGGATCAGCTCATTCATCTGCGGTTGATACCAGCGATGCAGGCTGGCGTGGGGGCGAGCGACAAAGCCCCGACGGCGTTTGTGGCTGCCGCCGGCCCCCGGGTCGAAATGCTCCAGGCCCTGCTCGATCGCCCATTGAATCGGGGCGTAGTAACAGACCTCGAAGTGGAGGCAGTCGATCTCCTCCCGCGTGCCCCAGTAGCGCCCCCAGAGATGGTTGTGGTCGCGCACGCAGAGCGACATCGCCACCGGATCGCGCGGATCGCCGCGGTGGGCTGAAAACAGCACCACCTGCTGGCGCTGCTCCGGAGACGCCAAAGCTTCAAAGAAGGCTTCTTCGAGGTATTTGCTGCCCCAGGC
>JBGKDR010000279.1:0-1298 GCA_042954225.1 Parasynechococcus sp. | reverse complement strand
CCAGTCCTGGACATTGCCCACTCTCCCCGGGAAATGCAGCTGCTGCGATGCCTGCGGCAGCAATCGGCGCAACTGGTCCTGCTGATCAACACCGTGATACGGCACCGACTCCAAGCCAAGAATCACCAGATGCAGCTGGGGCGATCGCTGACTCAACAGCTCAAACATGGCCGCCAGCCTGTCGAAGCCCTTTTGATGAGCCTTGGTTCCCACAGCCAGAAGCACCTGGTCCTGGGGACGGACATGGCGACTGGCCAACCAGTCGTTCGGGTCCGGGTCAGGGGAAAACCTGGGCAGCGGCCAGACCACGGGATTGGCCAGCAGAAGCTGCGGCTGCGCCTTGAGGTGCTGGGCCAGCCAGCGTCCCGTGGCCTGGGTCTGCACCAGATGCAGCTGAGCCCATGGATAGGTGAGCCGACGCAGGAGCCGCCAGGGCAGACCAGGCCGCTTCAAGGGGGGGAAATTCCGTTCCGAGACGATGCTGGGGATGCCCAGACCCCGACACGCCAACAGCAGTTTGATCGCCGGCAACGTGGTCATGCCGATGACCAGATCCGGTTGGTGACGCCGCAGCCATGCGCGCAAACGACAGACGCGGACAGGAAATCCCAGAGGTCCGAACAGACGCAGCCAGACCGGATCTGACGGTTCAACAATCCGCTGCACCCCGGCAGGGACCGGATAAAAATCGCGAGAAGTCCCATGCCGGGTGACCACCGTCGCCAGCCAGCCGTCCTCGGAGAGCCAACGGGCCAAGAGCAGGGTGACGCGCTCGGCTCCTCCGGTCTTGAGCGAATCGATGTACAGCACGACCCTCCGGGTCATGGACTCTCCGGACCTGGTGTCGACTCGGAAGGACTCAGAAAGGCTTGAAACGACGGCAAGACGCCTGGAAGCCGCTCTGCCCTCCAGGCCTCACTGACGATCTTGGCGCGGAACAGCAACAGCATCAGATCCTCGACCGCCCTCCGTTTCGCCTCCGAGGCCCCGAGGCCAGGGTCGATCAGCACGACCCGGGCCATCACCTGAACAGCGAAGGCCCGATGGTCTTCCTGCACCTCTCGTTCATCATGCTCCGGACGATGGGCGTGATCGTGCACCGTCTGCAGGGCCTGTCTGGCCGACCAGTAGAGATCGGCATCCGCAGTCGCCCATGCCTCGACGATGTTGACCGCCAACACGCGCATCAGATTGCGGGTCAACCGGAAGGAGGTGTCCGTTTCGATCATGGTGAGATCGAGGGACGCAGTGAACCGCAGGGCACGCCGGCCCAGACTGGCAGCACCGTCCCGGTCCGC
>JBGKDR010000278.1:0-2292 GCA_042954225.1 Parasynechococcus sp. | reverse complement strand
AGATGGTCTTGGTACCCGTCACATTGGTCCTTATCCCTCCCCGAAGGATGCTTCGGATGATCTGGATCGCGTCTTGAAGTCTTGTTCGGATCGTGCCCGCTGGCAGATCCATGCCCTTGAAACGCCGACCAAGGACGGCGTTCTGCTCCAGGCGATGGCCTCCTGACGACCCGATCGGGTCAGGAGCCCCGGTTTCGGCCCGGGAACCCTTTGGTCATGCCGCTTTCGATCATCAGGCCAATCCCGGCGTTGATGCAGATCAGGCTGAGGGTGCCGTACCAGAACCAGGGGCCGGCATCTTTGCCGAGCAGTTGCAGCACCCGCCGGCTGACGGCCTCGCCGAACAGGCAGAGGCCGACCGGCAGCAGCAGCACACCCACCTGCGCTTTGAGATACCAGCGGACCGGGGAGTTGCTCATGGTCAGCTCGCCTGCTCGCAGACCCAGTTGACCAGGGTGCGCACGCCATAGCCGGTGGCGCCGGCTGGGTTCAGACCCTTGCCTTTGTCACTCCAGACCGGACCTGCGATGTCGATGTGGGCCCAGGCGGTGTCCTCGCTGATGAATTCCTTGAGGAACAGGGCGGCCGTGATCGAGCCACCGGCGCGGGGTCCAGTGTTCTTCATGTCGGCCAGCAGCGATTTCAGGCCATCCCGGTAGGACTGACGCAGCGGCATCCGCCACAGGCCTTCGCCTCCGGTCTTGGCCGCACCCTCGAGGGCAGCGGCGAGATCGTCGTTGTTGCTCCAGAAGCCAGCCATCTCATCGCCAAGGGCGATCACGCAGGCGCCGGTAAGGGTCGCCAGATCCACCACCGCATCGGGTTTCTGCTCGCAGGCATAGAGCAGGGCATCGGCGAGGGTCAGCCGTCCTTCCGCATCCGTGTTGTTGATTTCAATCGTGGTGCCGTTGGCCGCCGTGATGATGTCGCCGGGATGGACCGCGGAGCCATTGACCATGTTTTCGCAGGAGGCCACCACCATGTGCACCTCAACGCCGGCTGGTTTCAGTTCGGCGATGGCGCGCATGGCGCCCAGCACCGCCGCACTACCGCCCATGTCGAACTTCATCATGTCGATCTGAGCCGCGCCGACCTTGAGGTTGTAACCGCCGGAATCGAAGGTCAGACCTTTGCCCACCAGGGCGAGACGCCGCTGGACCGGGCCGTCGGGGCGATAGATCAGGTGGATGAATTTCGGAGGCAGGTCGGATCCCTGGCTGACGGCCAGATAGGCCCCCATTCCACGGGCTTCGCAGTCGGACCGTTCCAGCACGGTGAGATCGAGCCCGTAGTCGCGGGCGAGGGCCGCGGCGGTGTCGGCCAGGGCTTCCGGGGTCACCACATTCGGTGGAGCTGCCACCAGTTCACGGGCCAGTTCAACTCCAGCGCAGGTGGCTGCCACCGGTGCAAGGGCTGCAGCGGCACCGTCGGGCAGACCGATCAACTCCAGGGCCTCGGGCACCCGGCGGGGGTCCGGTTCCTTGCGGAAGCGCTGATCCTTGTAGAGAGCCAGTTGCACGGCCTCGGCACTGCTGCGGGCGGCGTTGGCGGGGTCCAGACCGTCCCAGGGCAGCAGCACACCGAGCCGTCCGTTGCGACCGATTGATGCCTTGGCGGCCCGTGCGGCGGCCATGCGCAGCGCATCAAGATCGAGTCGCTCGGCCTTGCCCAGACCCAGCACCACGACCTTGGCGGGGCTGGAGCTCAAGGGGGTGAGCACCACCTGCTCGCTGGCTTTGGCTTTGAACTCCTGGACCTCCAGGGCTGCGTTCAGGCCAGGGAAGCGCTGCTCCAGACGGCCAACGGTTCCCGCGGCATCGCCCTCAAGAACACCCGCCACGAGCACATCGCCGTTCCAGTCCTGCAGACCGGCTGAGGAAAGGGAAAGCCGCATCGGCGCTGTGCATCTCAGCTCAGGAGCGTAGCGAGGGCCGCAACGCTGAGGACGGCCAGAAAACGGTCGGTTTCGCTACCGGTCGATGGCGGGTCCATCGATATCTTTCGTCGGTCAGGTCGGTGATGGGACACCCAAGACACGGAGAGCCGCCTTCAACGGGCGGTTTTTTTATGCCTGGACAACGGCCCTGGCCAGCGCCAGTTCCATGCGGACGTAGAGGGGAAGCAGCTTGACGGGAACGCGACGCAGGAAGCTGCGCTCGGATGTCACCGACGCCAGGGCGTAGACCGTCTGGCCTTTGGCGTCCACGTAGGGGACGACGTCCAGATCATCAGGGCAGATGTCGGCACCGACTTTGTTGCCGTCCCTCAGCAAGAACCTCGCCACGGTTGACC
>JBGKDR010000277.1:0-17826 GCA_042954225.1 Parasynechococcus sp. | reverse complement strand
CATCACCATTGGTCCGCTGATCGTCGAGGCCCTGCGCCCGGTGACCCAGAAGCCGCTCGACGTCCACCTGATGATCGTTGAACCGGAAAAGTACGTCCCGGATTTCGCCAAGGCCGGTGCTGACATCATCTCCGTGCAGGTCGAAGCTTGCCCCCACCTGCACCGCAATCTGGCTCAGATCAAGGACCTCGGGAAAAAAGCCGGCGCTGTTCTGAACCCCAGCACCCCCCTCGACACCCTGGAGTACTGCCTCGAACTGTGTGATCTGGTTCTGATCATGAGTGTGAACCCTGGCTTCGGCGGTCAGAGCTTCATCGAGAGCCAGGTTCAGAAGATCAAGGACCTTCGCCGCATGTGCGACGAGAAAGGACTGGATCCCTGGATCGAAGTCGATGGTGGAATCAAGGCTGGCAATGCCTGGAAAGTGATTGAAGCCGGTGCCAATGCCATCGTTTCTGGATCCGGAGTCTTCAACCAGCCTGACTATGCAGAAGCCATCCAAGGCATCCGCAGCAGTAAGTCCCAGGAAGCTGTACTGGTCTGAGTCGATTCGGGATCAACAACGGCGACAACAGCAAGGCCCCCATCAGGGGGCTTTTTTGTTGCATGAATTACAGAATGATGTGCTCACAATTTGAACTCAAGGAAAAGAGCTTCTGCATCCGCATAGTTTTTGGATTCACGGAGTGTGTAAACCTGACTCTTCCACCAGTCCCAGGTTTCCATATCAATCAGTTCCATGAAACGTTGATCCCACTGATGGCCAGAGGACTGTGATTGATCACCCATACTTTCAGTCTCTGTCGTGAACCAAGCTAGCGACGTCATAAAGCCTGTCCAGAGAAAAGGATCAGGTCTGTGAACATGTCACAAATCACTCTCATGCGGGCCATGCCGCTGGGACCCGCGGATGAAATGACGCAATTGATGAGCTTTGACGTCGACGAGGTGATGGGAGGAGACAAATCCACAATGGCGATAACCATCTTCTTCGATACAGACCTTGATCGTCCCGTCATCAAGGGTTTGCAGATCTGTCATGGGTTGATCAGCATGGATCGGCAGTTCAATTGTGATAGGCCTGATCACCATGGCAACCGTAATAGGTGTTTATCACCAGAAAAGTCTTAGAAACCAAAGGCAATAGGTCTGATGAATCTGCTGCGATGCTTGATTTCCAAAGCGAGCTCCTTGATCGAAGCTTCACACGTCGCTTCGAGCTGGTTAGCGATCGCACGCATGATGCCGAGGAAGCGATAGGCGGTACCGAAGATCTGACTTTGAGGTGACAGCTCAATCGGGGCATTGCAGTCCAACTGGTCATCCTCGAAGTAGTTGAGCTGGTAGTGAGCAATTCATCGATCAACCAGACCAGAATTGTTTAAGGGCACCCTGCAGATCGCCGAGCTCCATCCTGGTGACACAGAGATTGGTGTATGACAACAGTGCCTCAGGTGCCAGATCAATCGCGTTGAGACAATCAGCTACCACCATCGACAATTGACCTGTTTTGTGACGAATATCACAACGAGAAATCAATGGTGCAGCTGCCCTTGGATCAAGCTCAATCGCCCTTGAACAGTCTTTGATGGCATCGTTCCATCGTCCAAAAAAAGATTTTGAATTGCAGATACCTAGATAGCCTTACATTATTGAGAAAGCTATTCAAATGACGCTTGAAATCCAAAATCGCCCCTTTGAGATCACAATCGAGATTCTTTTGAATGCCAGGCTGAGCCATTACTCTGCAAAGGCTAAGGGAACTCCAACAACAGCAGACAAGCAGAAGCGGAAGCGGATAATGGGAGAGGAGCAAAACATAATGGTCGCCTTGCAAGCAAAGTAAAGACGACGAGACACACATGAACAGAAGAGAATCACCGACGACTCTCACGATCCAGAATCAGTCGACAGATCATTTCAGCCAATACATGATATAGGTATTCAGAGATCTCTCAGTAAGATCTATGTAAAAAATCATGATTTAATGATCATCAACGAATAAGGTCTGAATGTCAGGCCGGTGATGGGGATCAACGGCAAAACCGCCTCAAAGGGGCGGTTTTTTAGTGACATAGATGAATTCGGGAGATTTAATGAACGATGACGGCGAGAAGATCATGCCTGGCTAATAAAAAAAGAGATGTATTGCATCGTGAGACCCATTGGAAAAGTTAGCTTCAACAATGATCATCCTATTGACCCTGACGGTTGCAAGCTGTTCAAACAACCAATCCGCAACCCCAGCATCCAATACGGAACATTCTGATTCGGACGAAACAGTTGTCGGACGAGCGACATGGTATGGGCCGGGTCTCTATGGCAACAAAACAGCGAGTGGAGAGATTTTGAAAAAAGGGACGTTGACTGCAGCCCATGGACAACTTCCCCTGGGAACAAGGGTCAAAGTTACCCGAGAAGACACGGATGAAAGTGTGATTGTCGTCATCAATGACAGAAAACCGTTTAAAGAAGGAACGGTCATCGACCTTGCCCATGGAGCGGCGCAGGAGTTGAATCTCGACGACGAAGGTGAGGCTGTTGTCAGCCTAGAGGTCCTTGATTAACAGCCAAAGTCCGAATAAATAAATTCAGATGGATCTTTTGAGTTAATAGCGATAGCGTAATGCGCAAGTGTTACGTGCAGCCTGATAATTAAAACCGGAAGCCATTTGCTGTTGCTGTCGCTCGCTGATTCCACTATTGATGATATCTCGCTCGAGTCGGTTTAAAACAGCTTCAACGCTACGTCGACTATATCCCTGATCGAGCATTGCACAAGCAACTGAGGCAGCACCCATGCCAAAGTCATCTCGACCGGCATAGGCTGGAGTCGCAAGAAGCAGGGTCAGTAGAAGGAGAGAGCGCTTCATCAACAACTCGTTTAGGTCTCATTTCCATTATGCCAGTGGAAATTGATGAGAACAAGAAAACATACTCGCAATAGGTTCGATTCTTTAGGGTCAAGTCGAAACCAGAGAAAATCTATGTGCACAGACGAAGCCGAGTCAAATATCACATGCAAACAAAAAACAGGGAAGTTCAAGCACGAGGTGGTCAACACTTCAAATGAAGCAGTAATTGATGCATTTTTGACAATCAGCATGAGTTTAGTTTCAACAACTAATTCGTCGTGGAATCGCCGGGATCAAAACAATCCTTAAATCTGATCAGGTTTAAGACGAGGAAAGTCGACGATAGGTTTGGTGGGTGAAATGCCCGGGAGAGGCGCGTCTCACTCACCACCCATTCATACATTCATTAAAAAATCAGTACGAAGCCATGTCACTCAGGAATCAAAAGGAGGATGAGGAGTCAACAATTGCCTATATGTACTCCAAGGTACTCGACTCAAGAACAATCATCTGGGTCATCAAACGAGTCAAGACCATGGCATTAGAAGGAGAGCACACGAGACGGTCCGCTCTTTTGGAAGAGTTCTTTCCAATTAATCAAAGAAAAGTCTTCTAGAAAGAATCAAATCATGCCTCGGAATAGACTTCGTTAAATGACTAAACGACACACCCTACCCTGGTGTAGCCAGAACGTTATCTCGGGTGAGCCGTAGGTCATTCGCCATTGCCACAGCTCTATCCGCATGAGCTCTTGGGGGCCCGCCAACAGGGTGCAGCAACTGTTAGCCAACGCCCATTACAACAACGCTCTAGAGGAATACAGCCAAGGAAGCTACGAAACGGCGATCAAATTACTTGATAACGCGAGAGCCATCAGCGAGCAAGGCGAATATTACGGAGATTGAGCCAATGCAGACATATCGCTACAGAATTTTGAAGACGCCATCAACGTTAACAGTAAGGCTATCGAGATCGATCCACAATACGCCAATACTTATTGCAACAGAGCCTTAGCCAAAGAGGAATTAGGCGACATAGAAGGTGCGGCGGGAAATCATGATAAAGGCATTAAGGATGATCAAGATCTATCCCGAGACTTCATTGAAAAATACGATAAAACCAACGCAATCAATTCTAATGACGTGAAAACTGTTGTTAGCAGAGGGAATTCTAGACTGCAACTCGATCTACCGGAAGAATCCATGGCAGACTTCAACCAAGTGATTTAAATTAATCCAGAGTTTGGAATTGTATATCTGAATCGTGGACTACCCAAGGCATTATCAGAAGACATGGATGGCGCATGCAATGACTGGAATAAAGCAATTGAATTGGGAGAAGAACTTCCAGAACAACTTGCCCATGTTGATTGCAGATGAACTCGAAATGAGTCATACTCGCTCAACTGAGGGATAGACGATGTCATTCTAAATCCCTCAGTTGAGTGTGGTGGATTCAGCCACAATTAACGACACTGAATCAAGAATTCAGTGCTGACTATGGTTGAACTACCACTGATAGAGCTCAAGGAAGAGCGTCAGAAATTGATTGGGTTTATGAGCAGACCCTTTCGTCAGGATCCAGACTTCAAGGCAACCAGGGAAGCAGTGACCTCATTTGTAAACCGTATGGGTACTAAGAACGTCCTTGACTGCATTGCCGTGATCAAGGCATGAATGAGCCGAGACATAGGACACAGGTGGGTCGAGAATCAAGACTACGATACTTCGAACAACACAGAGAATTCATCCTGGCAACACTCCAATACGAGTCTGCTGGAGATAGTCTTTCTGACGACAATAAGATTCGCCTGACCGATGCATACCTGGACATCAAATCCGATGATGATGAATCAGGATAAGGACATCAGTCCGTCTGTTGGCGACAGAAAAATGACAAGCAGGGCAATCGAACCAAGCAAGGGGATCAACCCAAGAAGCCAAAGCCACCCATTCCCAGTTGCATCTCTTGTTCGTCTAATTTGAATGGTAAAACAAGGAACGATATGAGCAAAACTGAACAGCAAATACACAGCTGACAACACCGCGGAAACAAAAGAGAGGACCTTGATCTGCTGAGCAACTCCAGAGACAACAAAAATTGCCATAATAAACACGATATAGACCAAAAACATCTGGCCGACAAAGGCCCAGAACGATTGTCGTGTCGTGCGTCCATTGATGTCAAGCGCCTTTTTCCATCCAGTCAGGTAGGCGTCAAAAAATTGCAAAAAGCTATCCACAAAGTCGAGTCATAGTCTCTCCAAGGGTATTCAGCCTTGGGCTCAAGTCAACAAAGATAGAGATGGCATCAAGCCGAATCGAAAATTTGACCAGAACGAGTCGCCAATATCCATACAAACAGATGAAGTTCTAGGAACCGAAAAACCAGCCATAGCTATGGAGACCAATGCCAAGTAAGTTCACTCCGATATAACAAACAGCAATGACAACAAGCCCTACAACAGCAACGAGTGCTGGACGACGCCCTTGCCATCCCCGGCTCAAACGGGTGTGCAGATAAGCCGCATAAACCAACCAGCAAATCAAAGCCCAGGTCTCCTTGGGATCCCAGCTCCACCAACTACCCCAGGCCTCATTGGCCCAGACAGCACCACTGATGATTCCGACCGTCAGCAACAGAAAACCGACGGTGATGGTCCGATAGCTGAGGTTGTCGGCCTGCTCGCTGGTGGACAACTGGACAGATTCCAAGGTGAGACCGGCTCCATCCCCAGCAACCTGTGCCTGCCGATAACCACCACTGCCAATCGAACTGCTGCGCAACTCCAGAACCTCACCACGGTCTGTGAACAACACCGCCAATGACAACAACGAACCCACAAGAAGGGCGGCATAACTCACCATGATCACGCTCACATGCATCACAAGCCAACTGGAGCGCAGCGCTGGGACGAGTGGTGCAGCGTCCTGCAGCTGATCGGGCAAGGCAAAACTGGCAAAGGCAATGCAGCCCAACCCCATCGGTGTGGCTGCAGCCATCACCACCGGAGATGACCAACTGCGCTCAACCAGAAGCTGCGTCAGCGTGCAGGCCCATGCCAGGAAGCACAACGACTCATAGAGGTTGCTAATCGGGAAGTGTCCCGACTGCCACCAACGCAACACCAGTTGTGCCGTCAGCAGCAGATTGGCTCCAGCGACAAGCAAGCGAACGGTCGCAGACGAACGAGAGCTGGACACCGCCCAAAAGCCGATGGGTAAGGCGATCAACAGGAGCAGGAAGGCCGCAAAGCCAAGCCCGGTCACCGGCTCAAAGGGTGTGTTCAGCAAAGGGGAGAAGCCCATACCAATTGAATGCAATTCTGCCGTTCCTGATCAGCGACTGGCCTGACGAAGCAACAAGCCGCCCCCCGCCAGCGACATCAGCACAGGCAGCCACGCTGCAAGGGCAGGGGGGAGCGTGCCCTTCACCCCCAAAGAACTGAAGCTGAAACCGATCACGTAATACACGCAGATAATTCCCAGAGTGAGCACAAAGGCAAAGCTGCGGCTGGTCCGATAGCTGGGTTGCGCACCCAACGTCGCCCCAAACAACCCAAACACCAGACAGGTCATTGGAACGGTGAACTTCTCCTGAATGCGCACACGGATTTTGCGGGCCTCTTTGATGCTGCCGGCCTCGACATACAGCTGTTCAGCTTGCAGGGCTTCGGCAACTGTCATGTTGACAGCATCATTTTCAATGCTGGCCAGGCGGATGGGGCCCGATCCCAAGGGATAGACGTACCGGTCAAAGCCTGCTTTGGTCGAGCTGCCGTCAGGGTTAAGGGTGAGAATCTGACCCTTGAAGAAGTCCCAGCTGGCCTGAGCCTCATTCCAGACACCCTTTTCCGCAAGAAGCATCTGGGTTGTGGCCGCTCTGGAGTAGTCGAGAACCGTCACATCCTGCATTTCGCCGTTTTCGAACTTCCTGGCGTAAAACAGTTGAGTCAGACCCCGTCGATCCTCACGGTCGGTTGCACCCGTGCGCACCCCAAAGCGGGGGTAAATGATGTCTCGACCGACTTCTGAAGAGAGGGAACGTCCCAGGGCACGCTTGAGAGACACCTCTGCATAGCGTTGTGACCTTGGCACCACCACATCGTTCAAAACGAATGTGAACAGCGTCATCAGCATCGACAGCACAAGCGCCGCCGAAATCATCCGAACCGTGGATACACCCAGACTTCGCAGTGCTGTGAGTTCATTGTTCGCCGACAGACGGGTGAACACAAACAGCGATGCCATCAAAGTTCCAATGGGAACCGAAAAGGCCATCCAGCGAGGAATACTGAGCAGCAGGACCTGAAGCGCAATGCCGGCTGGGAGATTTTTATCCACCATCTGGCGGACCAGCTCAAACATCACGCCACCCGTCAGCAGAAGCAGGGTGAACAAAGCAATGAAGAACAACAACGGACCGATCAGCTCCTTGACCAGCCAGCGGTCAAGAAGGGACAAGCGCATCCAGGTGGACCGTTTGAGCTGATGGATCACAGCTGAAAATCCTCCCCGAGGTAATAGCGCCGGACCAGTGGGTCATTGGCAACCGTGGCGGACTGACCACTGGAGAGAATCGCTCCATCATTGAGGATGTAGGCGCGATCGGTGATGGCCAGGGTCTCTCGGACGTTGTGGTCGGTGATCAAAATTCCCATTCCCTTTTCACGCAGGGATTGAATCAACTGCTGAAGATCAGCAACCGCAAGAGGGTCAACCCCAGCAAACGGTTCGTCCAGGAGAAGAAACATCGGTCCGTCCTGATCCACGGCCAGAGCTCGCGCCACTTCGCAACGACGCCGTTCTCCCCCGGAAAGCTGATACCCGAGCCGCTCCAGAAACGACTCCAGGTGAAACTCTTCGATCAACTGATCCCGCCGTGATCGTCTGGCGCTGGAACTAAGACCGGTCTGATCCAGAGCGATCTGAAGGTTCTGACGCACCGTGAGGTTGCGAAAGACGCTGGGTTCCTGGGGGAGATAGCCGACCCCAAGGCGTGCACGTTCCGGCATGGTGCGCTCAGTCACATCACCTCCATTGAGGCGAATCGTGCCGGCATCGGGTCGCAATAAACCGATGACGAGATTGAACGTCGTGGTCTTGCCCGCACCGTTCGGCCCCAACAGTCCAACCACCTCGCCGGGGTTGAGGGTCAGATCCACAGATCGGACCAGCTGTCGGCCGCCAATGGAGATGGAGACCGACTCAAGTGACAGGCTCATGGAGCCTCATCTCCCTTTGAATCGGCAGAGGGCTGAAGCCGCCACTGGCTCATGACCTGTGCACCATCAGCAGGTTCAGCGATGGCGCGCTGCTGATCCAACAGGTAAATCAGACGCTCCGCACGAATCGCTGTTCCGTCGGTCTGGGTTACATCGACGTCACCACTGAGAACAATGCGGTCTTCGTTGGTGAAATATTGAGCCTGACGGCTGGTGGCTACCACTCCCCGTTCCGGGTGAATCAGACGAACATTGCCGATCGCCGTGACGACTCCCGTGGTGTTATCGGCAAGCTGCTGATCGGATTCAATCGTCAGCAACCCGGTTTCAGCACAACCAGGACGCCCGAGGGCACCAGCTGAAAGCAGTGCAACGCCAACGGCAAACCAACTGAGCAACCTGCTCCGACTGATCAAGGGAACGTTCACCATTGAATTGAGTCGACACTACCCGTGCCTCAAGAACGAAGGTGCAGATAGGGGACAGTGCAGATCTCGGGATCCTGCTCCAACTGAAGCTGCTGCAGACGCTCTGCCACACAGGAACAAAGCGTGGCGAGGTCAAGACCAAGATCTGGAGCACCGGGCCGTCTAAGACGGCCGAGTGCTTCGCCGAACAAGATCGTGGCTCCGCGTCGGTTTCCCCGTTGAAGGTGAAGTTGAGCCACGGCCACCTGAAGGATGCCTTGCAAACTTCTGCGCTCAGGATCGGCCGTTTCATGCCAGATCTCCTCAAACACGTCGTGAGCGGCGTACCACTCACGACTGTTGAACAGGTCAACGGCTTGCTGAAAGCGGGGATCCGCCTCTGGCATCAGCGCTTGGCCTTGGCCGGCTTCTTACCGGGAAGTTTGCGCAGACGAATCGATTCCGGCGTGACTTCGAGCATTTCATCGGGACCGATGTACTCGAGCGCACGCTCGAGGGTCATCTGCACAGGAGCCTGAAGCGTGTCCAGTTCCTCAGCACCAGCGGACCGCATGTTGGTGAGTTGCTTGGTCTTGCAGACGTTGATCTCGAGATCCTGCGGACGGTTGTACTCGCCGATGATCATCCCCTTGTAGACCTTGGTGCCTGGGGAGATGAAGAACTGACCGCGATCCTCGGCGTTCTTGAGGGCATAGAAGGTTGCTGTGCCTTCTTCAAACGCGATCAGAACACCGTTGCGACGGGTATCGAAGTCACCCATCATCGGCCGATATTCATAGAAGGAATGGCTCATGATTCCTTCACCGCGGGTGGCGCGGATGAACTCACCGCGGAAGCCGATCAGGCCACGGGACGGCACGATGAATTCCAGCTGAGTCCGACCATCGGCGCTCGTTTCCATGTTCTGCATCTCGCCCTTGCGGGTGCCGAGTTTCTCGATGCAGCTGCCCACGGCCGCTTCAGGGACATCCATCACGAGCGTCTCGACCGGCTCGCAAGGGGTTCCATCAATCGTGCGGAAGATCACCTGAGGCTGTGAGACCTGGAACTCATAGCCCTCACGGCGCATGGTTTCGATCAGGATTCCCAGGTGAAGTTCACCCCGGCCGCTGACGGCGAAACGGTCCGGTGAATCGGTGTCTTCCACCCGCAAAGCGACGTTCGTCAGAAGCTCACGTTGCAGACGGTCGCGCACCTGACGGCTGGTGACGAACTTGCCTTCTTTACCGGCGAACGGTGAATCGTTGACCACGAAGGTCATCTGCAGGGTGGGTTCATCCACCTTGATCAGAGGCAGAGCTGTCGGTTCATCGGGGCAGGCGATGGTTTCCCCGATGTTCACATCGTCAAAACCAGCCACAGCGACCAGGTCACCGGCGGAGGCCTGCTCGATCTCGACGCGCTGCAGGCCCTCGAAACCGAGAAGCTTGCTGATGCGCCCTTTCTTGACGCTGCCATCGTCCTTGATCAGCGCAGCATTTTGACCCTGCTTGATCACACCGTTGTGAACACGGCCGATGATGATTCGACCAAGGAAATCGGAGTAATCGAGGGTGGTGATCTGAAGCTGCAGCGGCTTCTCGGCATCACCGACCGGGGGCGGAACGTGGCGGAGGATTGCATCGAACAGCGGCCGCATGTTGTCGCTGTCGGTCTTCATGTCGGGCTTGGCGAAGCCACCGAGACCGCTGCCGAAGAGGTAAGGGAAATCGCACTGGTCGTCGTCAGCACCCAGCTCGATGAACAGGTCGAGCACTTTGTCGACGGCAGTTTCGGGGTCAACCCGTGCACGGTCGATCTTGTTGACGAAAACAATCGGACGCAGACCCTGCTCCAGGGCTTTCTTGAGCACGAAGCGGGTCTGGGGCATTGGCCCCTCGTTGGCATCAACAATCAGCAGACATCCATCCACCATGCCGAGCACGCGCTCGACCTCGCCGCCGAAATCCGCGTGACCAGGGGTGTCGACAATGTTGATCCGCGTGTCGTTGTACGTGACGGCGGTGTTCTTGGACAGGATGGTGATACCGCGCTCACGCTCCAGATCGTTGGAGTCCATGACGCACGTGGGCACGGCTTCGTTGTCACGGAAGATGCCTGACTGAGCCAGCAATGAGTCGACCAGGGTGGTCTTGCCATGGTCGACGTGGGCGATGATCGCGATGTTGCGAATCGCCTTCTGCTGGGCGCTCATGCGGTCGAATCGTTTGAAATTGTGAAGAACGCCAGAGGCGCCGTGCGACAGGCTATCTCAACGTGAGATTCGACTGGTTCGCTCTGGCCCCTTCACGCGCATGCTTCCCCGTGTGACCCCGAGCTGGTGACTGATCTGTTCCTGCTTCCAGACCTCCCGGGATGGAACACGACCGGACAAGACATCGCCGTAGAGGCGAACCCGCCGAATGGTGGCCTCCGCGTCTTCATCTAGTAATTCCAGGCGATACCGGCTCACACCTGCGTCGTGCAGGGAGGGAAAGGCTTCCACACCGGATTGCGCGGTGCCATTAAAGAGGGTGTTGCGACAGCCCAGATCTGCCCGCAGGGGATGTTCAGCCCCACTGCGATCCCTCAACGTCACGGTGTGCTGCTCACAGGGCCGACCGCAATCGGTGTGGTCGTGCCCATCAGACAGAAAGGCACAGAACAGACAATGCTCCATGTGAAACAGGGGCATGTGCTGATGCAGCGTCACCTCGAGCAGAGCGGGGTCCACACCGGCCGCAAGGTCCAGCAACTGACGCAGATTGAGGTCGTAACTGGCGGTGAGGCGCTTGAGCCCCCAGCGACGTCGATACCAGTCCACGCTGAGGGGGTTGGCACTGTTGAGTGAAAAATCACCGATGCAGGGGGCCAGCGGTGTGAGCGCCTCCAGCTGATCCACATTGCGGACCAGGTAGCCATCGGCCCTGGCCTGGATCAGGGGAGCCAGGGTCCAGCGTTCGTTGGGCCGTGTGATCCGAGCACCTGCCAGCCAGATGCCGTCGCGCCAGCAGCCTCGACCGATGGCAACAGCCTCCCGAAGCTCCTTGGGTTGCTCAAGATCTGCGACGACCGACACGATCGGAGCCGCTGCAGGGCTGAGGTCTTGGAGCGCCAGGAGCTGCTCGAGACTGCGAACCAGCACGACAAGACCAGGCTCAGCGGACGCCGCTTCCGTTGTCGCTTCACTGGCCTGCTGAAGCAGCGGTTGGAGAACGGTCTCCGGGGTTCCTGGACAACCCACGCCAGGCTCTGGTGTGGACTGGGACGCCGCAGACGATGGCGTCACACCCCGTTGCTCCATCTGCTCGAGCAGGGAGCGGCGCATCCTGTTCAGCTCAGCGACGGGCAGGAAGGCGTTGGGACACAGGTCCAGCTGCAAGGAGCCGAGGGTCCAGCCCGTTCCCCCCAGCCGGCCGAGCTGATCGCTCAGGCGCCCGCGGTCCAGAGGGCGCTGACTGGCTTCCTGGAGAGGAATCTCGCTTTCAACAACGATGGCGCCACCATCCCGGGCACGGGGCTCCAACAAGCGCAGTTGAAGGGGTTGACCGAGCACCCCCACCACCTCGCAGGACAAGGAACGGTCTGCAACGGGAACATCCGCATGGGCACGCTTCTGCCAGTGCTGGGCCCACTGCGGATCGCTGGTCAACCACACCGACGCCCCAGGCTTCAGTGCCGCAACATCACAGCGACCGGGGCCCAATCGAAGACGGACACGATCACGACCGATGGACTCACAGGCCATGATCCGGCCGCCGATTTCATGAGGGGGTTCCAGAGGGTTCGACGAGGACATCTCCAGCACCAGCCCCTGACCGTTGCGGAGTGCCTCCTGCGTCCGCAGCTGCAGCCAGCCCTGTGAATCGACACGCAACAGGCGTCCGATCAAGGGGCCGCGCTTCTTACTCCAGCGGCCATGCACCAATCGGCGGTGGTTCACACCCTCAAGCCAGCCATGGGAGAGGCCACGGGAAAAGGCCAGTTCCATCTGGCGCATCACTGCTGTGGAATCGACCTCCGCATCAACGTCACAGTCGAGCTGACGGCGATAGGCATCCGTCACAGCAGCCACGTAACTGGCGTCCTTGAGACGACCCTCAATCTTGAGGCTGGCAATACCGAGACGGGCAAGCTCAGGAACCAGATCCCATGCCGCCAGATCCTGCGGAGACAGCAGGTAACGCTGCTCACCAAGGGGGCGGGATTCACCGTCAACAACCAGTTCGTAGGGAAGCCGGCAGGCCTGGGCACATTCGCCGCGATTGGCGCTGCGTTGACCAAGGGATTCGCTGGTCAGACATTGGCCGGAATAGGCCACACACAAGGCCCCATGGATGAAGACTTCCAGAGGCATCGCCAGATGGCGCTGCTGCAACTGTCCGCTGAGGCGTTCGAGATCAGCAAGGGCCAGTTCACGGGCCAGAACCACCCGCTGACAACCCAGTGCAGCCGCCTGAGCGACACCGGCTGCACTGGTGATCGACATCTGCGTCGAGCCGTGGATCACAAGATCGGGGACCAAGGCACGGGCCAGACCACAAAGGCCGACGTCCTGAACGATGACCGCGTCCACACCCGCGGCATCCGCAGCGAGAAGCAACTCCGCAGCACGGGTCAGTTCATCACTGAACACCAAAACGTTGAAAGTCAGAAATCCCTTGACCGATCGTTCGTGCAACCAATTCATGACCTCCCCGAGGTCATCGACACGGAAGTTCTCGGCCCGTTGTCGGGCATTAAAGGCATCAACGCCGAAATAGACGGCATCGGCACCACTGGCCACGGCCGCTTTCAACGCAGCCCAGTCGCCAGCTGGAGCCAGGAGTTCAGGCGCCATCAGCTTGCGTTGCGGGTGTAACGCCTTGCGGACTCAAACAGTCGGAGGGCATCGGCCGTGCCTTCGAAACGCCAGTGCCAGGGTTCGTAGCTCACCCCCTGACGATTCCCATCCGGGAAAGAGAGCACGAAGTGATAGCGCGCAGCATGATCCTGGAGCCAGCGGAAGGTTCTGGTGTCCTCAAAGCTGACGGAGAGGTTGGTTTCAGGGAACTCGCCATCACCGAGGTCAACGGCATAGCCGGTGCTGTGCTCGGAATAGCCGGGGGGAGCTGATACACGTGCCCGCTCCTCAGCGGTCTGATTGCGCTCTGAGGCCACATCAAAAAAGATCGAGTCCTGCAGATCCATCGAGCGGAACCCGCTGAGGAGCCTTAGATCAACGCCATCGGCAGCAGCGGCCTGACGCATCGCATCGAGGGCCTCGGCGGCATCGACATGCAGGAGAATCCCAGGCTCAAAAGGAACAAGATCGCCACGGTCCGACTCGGCGTAGGGGAAATGTCCAAGCAGACGACCATCGGAGCTGGGACGAGGCGGTTGCTCACGCTGCAGACCGATCGAGGGTTCAATCTGCTGGGAGGTCTGATCCAGCCCGATCATCACGGCGAGCCCTGCACCGATGCAGACAAAGACGCTGGCGATCAGCAGGCGAAAACCGGTTGAACTGGATCGCCGCCGAGGCGGTGATGAACGGCGCGCAATGGGAATGTCGTCACGCAATTGACGTCGTGCTGAAGCGGCTCGTGGCACAACGCTGATGCGTGATGTTTCGATCGTAAGGGTGGGGTCCAGCCCAAGCCACGAAAAGCCCAGTGACGGTGGTAGTTTTTGGAGACAATCCAGCGGAGTTGGGCTGAGATGTTGCGTGTTGCGGTAGTGGGCGGCGGCCCCAGTGGTTCCTGTGCCGCTGAAGTGCTCGCAAAAGCTGGGATTCAGACCTGGCTCTTCGAGCGGAAACTCGATAACGCCAAGCCCTGCGGAGGTGCCATCCCGTTGTGCATGGTCGAGGAATTCGACCTACCGGACGACATCATTGACCGAAAGGTGCGGAACATGAAAATGATTTCGCCCTCCAATCGGGAGGTGGATATTCGTCTTGACCCCCTCGGTTACGACGACAACGCCTACATCGGGATGTGCCGTCGCGAGGTGTTCGACGCCTTTCTCCGCAACCGTGCCGCCGATCTCGGCACAACCCTGGTCAACGGACTGGTTCAGAAAATCGATACAGGGACAAATCGCGAAGGTCCCTACACCCTTCATTACGCCGATTACAGCGCTGGTGGGCCCACTGGAGAAGCCAAGACGCTCGAGGTCGATCTGATCATTGGCGCCGACGGCGCGAACTCCCGGGTCGCCAAGGCCATGGATGCCGGTGATTACAACGTTGCCATCGCCTTCCAAGAGCGGATCAAGATCCCTCAGGAAGAGATGAGCTACTACGAAGATCTGGCCGAGATGTACGTCGGAACCGACGTCTCCCCTGATTTCTATGCCTGGGTCTTCCCCAAGTACGACCACGTGGCCGTCGGAACCGGAACCATGCAGCAGAACCAGAGCCTGATCAAAGGTCTGCAGAAGGGCATCCGAGAGCGGGCGAGCAAACGCCTGTTCAAAGGCGAAGTCATCAAGGTCGAAGCCCATCCCATTCCGGAACATCCCCGTCCCCGGCGCGTGGTTGGCCGTATGGCTCTCGTTGGTGACGCAGCCGGTTATGTCACCAAGAGTTCCGGTGAGGGCATCTACTTCGCGGCCAAGTCAGGCCGGATGTGTGCTGAGGCGATTGTTGAAATCTCCAACAACGGTGCCACCGTCCCCACCGAGCGTCAGATCAAGTCGACTTATCTCAAGCGCTGGGATCGCAAATACGGCGCCACCTATGCAGTGCTCGACATCCTGCAGCGGATCTTCTACCGGAACGACGCCGCCCGGGAAGCCTTCGTCGAAATGTGCGACGACAAGGATGTGCAGAAGCTCACGTTCGACAGTTATCTGTACAAGCGTGTGGTGATGATGAATCCGTGGCAGCAGATCAAGCTGACCATGCGCACCCTGGGCAGCCTGCTCCGAGGGGAGGCACTGGCACCCTCCGATTACGGCCCGGTTCCTTCCGCGGTGGGACGTTCCGACGGTGATTTCCTGGCTGATGAGGCCTCCCAGGCCATCAAAGCCAAGGCAAAGGACAAGGAAACTGCTGGGGTCAGCTGATCCCAGTCACCATCCATCGCTTGCAACGGCTGGAATCACTGCAGTGATTCCAGCCGTTTCTTGTCAGGACTGGATCAGGTCAAACCGTGCCAGCTGGGACGCCTGGTTGCGCAGAACAGCCAGCAGATTCAGGCGATTGACCCGTAGCGCAGGGTCCTCAGCCATCACCATGACGCTGTCATCGCCATCGAAGAAGGCTTCCAGAGCCGGGGTGGCCTCAACCAGGGCGTCGGCCAGAGCCTTGTAATCGCGACCGGCCGCAAGGGGTTCCAGGCGCTCGATCACAGCCAGCATGGCCGCCTCACTCGGGGATTCGAAGCGCGTCGCATCAATCACAGAGGCAGGGTTGAGACAAGCGCGATCAAGGTCACCTTTTTCAGCAAGCCGAGATGCACGCTGCACAACCGCCTGAACCGCGGCCAGCCGTTGCTGATCACGAAGGCGAACAAGCAACAGGAGCCGCTCGCGGACATCCATCGGATCGCGAAGAAGCTGGTGATCGGAGACACCGTCGCCAGCCACAGCCTGAACGAGATCTGCCGGATGGCCGTCCTCCTCCAGCTGGGACACCACCCTCTGACGCAACAGCTGGAGCAAATCCGTTCGCAGCTGCTGCGGATCACAGTCGAAGGACGACAGGGTGTCGCACCAGACCGGAGCCAGACGATCCAGCAGTGCAGGAAGATCAAGCCTCCAACCACGGTCCCAGAGAATCAGCAGCAGTCCATTGCCCGCCCGCCTAAGGGCATAGGGATCAGACGAACCGCTTGGACGCTCTCCCTTGGTGTAGATGCTGAGGAGAAGCTCGAGACGTTCCGCGAGGGCGACGATCGCACCGGCATCAGAGGCCGGAAGCGCGTCCCCTGCGCCGCGAGGGTAGTAGTGCTCCACCACCGCCACAGCAACAGCGCGGGTTTCCCCTTCTTCCAAGAGATATTTGCCTCCCATCAGCCCCTGCAGTTCAGGGAATTCCCCCACCATCTGGCTGACCAGATCGTGCTTGCAGAGATGGGCGGCACGCTGTGCTGCGGTGGCCACCTCCGAAGCAAGATCCAGGTGATTCACCAGCTCGTTGGCGATCCGTTCAATGCGATCGGAACGATCACGAAGGCTCCCGAGTCCTTCGGCAAAGGTGACCCGCGCCAGTGCCTCACGGCGATCCGCACTGGACTGACGGCGGTCGACACCCAGGAAAAACTCGGCATCGGCTAAACGCGCCGTCAGCACACGTTCATTGCCGCGAACGATGGTTGATGCCGCCTCGCGGAGCCCATTGCTCACGAGGAGAAAATCAGGTCGAAGCACCGATTCAGCCGAGAGGCGGAGGGGATCAACCGCAACGTCCGGCACATCCAGAGGCACATAACGCTGGTGAGACTGCATCACCGTGCTGATCACCTCCGGCGGCAGGGCCAGAAAGCGATCGGCGATCCTGCCGCGCAGAACATGGGGGTCTTCAACGAGATCGACAAGCTCCTCGAAGAGGCTGTCGGGACAGTTCGGGATGCCATCCGACGCTGCCGCGGCTTCGTCGATGCTCCTGCGGATCAGGTCGGCACGCGCCGAGCGATCGACTTGAACACCGATCGCAGCAAGGGTTTCGGCATAGCTGGCAGCGTCCTTGATCGGTACAGGCTGATCACCGTGCAGGCGATGGCCCCGACTGAAGCGGTCACTGCGCACCACGGGGTCCGCTCCGCTCTGCTCAACCGGAATCACTGCATCACCCAGGAGGGCCACCAGCCAGCGAATCGGGCGGCTGAAGCGTTGGCCCCCGGTCCCCCAGCGCATGAATCGACGGCCCTGCAGCCCGTCGATCCAGCCCAGAATCAGCTCGGGCAGCAGCGATGCACTCGAACGGCCGGGTGTCAGCACCGTCGCGAACAGGCAGGGCCCCTTCGGAGTGTCGCGTTGCTCCAGATCGGCGGGATCCACCCCACACCGCTTGGCGAAGCCGATCGCGGCAGGGCCAGGAACACCATCCTTCAGCGCCTGTGCCACCGGAGGCCCCTTGCGCTCTTCACGAAGCTCGTCCTGACCCTCATCGAGGTCCTCCACGCTGACCACAAGACGGCGTGGTGTCCCCGTGACCGCGATCTCCCCATGGGAAAGGCGAGCCTCCTTCAGGTCGCGTCGAACCCTCTGGTCCAGCTGAGTGAGGGCCTGAGCGGCAAAATCAGCGGGAAGCTCCTCGGTTCCGATCTCAAGAAGAAACGTTGTCGTCACGCCACTGAGCAAGCCGATGGCGACTGTATTGGAAGCCGTTTCGCTACGTTCAAGTCATTAACTC
>JBGKDR010000276.1:0-2181 GCA_042954225.1 Parasynechococcus sp. | reverse complement strand
GAACAGAAAGGAGCCAACCGGCCGCCGCGGATCCTTCATCCCCGCCCGCGCCCGACGGATCGCCGCCGCCACAGCGGACACCGCCTCTGACTGACCGATCACCCGTTCAGCCAGGTGCTGATCCAGAGCCAGAAGCTTGCGCCGCTCCCCCGCCAGGAGCCGCTGCACGGGAATCCCGGTCCAGCGGGCGACGAGGTCGGCGATGTCACCAGCTTCCACCTGCTCGCGCAGCAAGGCGGTGCCATTGGCCTGGGCCTCGGCCTGGGAGGCCTCCAACTGTTCCCTGCGCTGCTGCACGGTGTGCAGCTGGTCGTATTGCAATCGCGCCGCCTCCTCCAGATCGGCCTGACGCTCGGCGTCCGCAATGGCATGGCGCAGATCTTCGTCCTGTTGGAGCAGCTGACCGAGCTCCTCCAATTGCGCCCGCTCCTCCTGCCAGCGCGCACGCAGCGTCTCCAGATGATCCGCCACCTCAAGACGCTGGCGCTGCAGCTGAATCCGTTCCGCCTCCGGGGCTTGTTCAGCCGAGAGCAAGGCCAGCTCCACGCGGCGCAGATCCGCTTCCGCCTCCTCCACCACCTGCGGCTTGGAGGTGACGTCCATCTTCAGTTGCGCCGCGGCCTCGTCGATTAGGTCAATCGCCTTGTCCGGCAAGCAGCGATCGCTGATGTATCGGGAGGCCAGACGATTGGCCACCTGAATCGCTTCGTCGGTGATGGAGACGCCGTGGTGAAGCTCATAGCGCTCCTTCACGCCGCGCAGGATCTCCAGGCTGAGCTCGAGATCAGGCTCAGCAATCAGCACCTGCTGGAAGCGCCGATTGAGAGCAGGGTCCTTCTCGACGGTGCGGCGGTAGTCCTCCGGGGTGGTCGCACCGATGCAACGCAGGTCTCCCCTGGCCAGGGCTGGTTTCAGCAGGCTGCCGGCGTCGGTGGTGCTGCGATCGCCACCGACAACGGTGTGCAGCTCGTCGATGAACAGCACCACACCGGAATCCGACCCACTCACCTCCTCCAGCACCGAACGCAGGCGCTCCTCAAATTGCCCACGGAACTTGGCCCCGGCGATCAGAGCTCCGAGATCGAGAGCCACCAGCCGCAGACCCTGCAGCGACTCAGGCACTTCACCAGCGACGATCCGCTGCGCCAACAATTCGGCGATGGCGGTCTTGCCGACGCCGGGCTCACCGATCAGCACCGGATTGTTCTTGCTGCGCCGGGACAGCACCTTGATCAGGTTGCGGATCTCGGTGTCGCGGCCAATCACCGGATCCAGGGCACCGCGTTCGGCTTCTGCGGTGAGATCACGGCCATAGCTCTCCAGTGCGGTCGGGGCAGGTTCGGGCTCACTCTCCTGAAGGTCAGGGGGCATGGGCTGCTCCTGAAGCGAAGGCGGCATCGGGGCTGACGATCGGGGCTCCGGTGGCGCTGGCCGACGCCGCGACGGCGCCGCAACGGTGGATTCACTGCGAGTGGGTTCGCTGCGTGGGGCAGGCGGGCTGGATGGCCGTTGCAGTGCCGCCTCCAGGCGATCGGCCGAGCAGCCCAAGGCCTCCAACAGTCCGGCTCCGATGCGCGGATCACGACCGATGGCGATCAGCAGATGGGGCACATCGATCAACCGCGAGCCCCAACGGGCCCGGGCCTGCTCAGCCGACTCCAACAACTCCTCAAGGTCCTCGCCGATGTAGAGCGCATCCCCCCGGGCCGGAGGTTGCTCGGCCAGAACATCCTCGAGGCGGTCGAGCAGATCATCGGCCCGCAGGGGCAAGCCATCCACCCAGCGGCCATAGGCGCGATCACTGAACAGAACCTGAATCAGGTGTTCAACATCCAGCTGATCGTGGCGCCAGCGACGGGCGACATCCTGTGCAGCCAGCAGCAGATCCCAGCCCGCCTCACTGAAGCGATCGGGCTCATGGGTCAGGCTGCCGTTCGAGGCTGGGGATGACGTCATCCGGTTCTTCAGGCGAGGGCTTTGGAGGACAACTCGATCAATTCCACCTTGTAGCCATCCGGGTCCTCGACAAAGGCGATGACAGTGGTGCCGTGCTTCATCGGACCAGGTTCCCGCACCACACGACCACCCTTGTCCGCAATGCCGGCGCAGGCGCTGTGGATGTCCGCCACCCCCAGAGCGATGTGGCCATAGGCGTCACCCAGGGTGTAGCTCTCGGTGTCC
>JBGKDR010000275.1:0-1718 GCA_042954225.1 Parasynechococcus sp. | reverse complement strand
TCATCTCTGCGTTGTGGATTGCAGGCTTTGTCCGTTGAGGATGTGCAGCCTGACTCTTGCAGCAAGCGTGCGGTGATCACCCTCGTGGATCTCCCAGGCTTAACCGGACCTGCTGTAAAGACAGTGTTAGGCGTCCAAGAGAGTCTGGTCGCTGCCACCTATCGGGGTCAGCAGGGTCACCCTGTGGTGATCGCTCAGAGCCACTGGCCATGTTTAATCTCATCCCTTGAGGGAGATCGCGGCGCTGGGGCCTACCTCAAGAAGCATCGCAATGAGCTTCGTTTGGTTGAGGTCAGTCATCTTGCCTCAGGCGAGGACTGGGATGAGCCATCCTCGAATCCATTTCAACCTTTTCAAGAGTGAGCGGCTTCAACAAAGGCCTTCCAGCCAAGGCTGGCACACCTGGAGCGTCCTGGTAAGTCTCTGAGAGGGGTTAAGGCTTTCAGCGGGTGTTGTTCAGATAATTGTTTTGATTGACTCAACATTTGTTGAAAGCTGTGAAAGATCTGCGTTGCCTCATGAATTGTTTTGCCTTGAATGGCGTCAATCATGAGCTCTGTTGAGGCGATGCACACAGCGCATCCATCACTCATATGACAGGCTTCACAGATTCTGTTTTCGTGCTCAGATACCTTGAATGTGATTTCAACCACGTCCCCGCATAGTGGGTTCACGGCATAGCCGCGACCGGTGTAGACCTCGAGACGTCCCCGATGGCGAGGCTGGTTGGCTCTCTTACGAATGGTCTCCCGGTAGTGGTTTCGATCGTGCTCTGTCACTAGTCGCGGCGAAACAACATCACATATTTTTTTGATTCTAGTGAACACTCTCTAAAATTCAGCCCATGTTTGAGTTGTGTGGGCGTGCCTGTTCCCATGGATTCGTTGGGCCGTCCTCTGGGTGTTTTGCGCCTGTCCTTAACAGCTCTTTGCAATCTTGCTTGTCCTTATTGCTGTCCGGATACGCAGGAACCCGCCGGATTACTCACCCTCAAGCAGAGAGTCAAACTCGTTGAGGCATTTGTCGCTCTTGGGGGGCATACGCTTCGTCTCACCGGTGGTGAGCCCCTCTTGTATCCGGATCTCGATCCGTTGATTCGGGCACTTCAACCTCTCAAACAGTCAAACTCGCCCGCAGCCCTCCGAGATATTGCACTGACGACAAATGGAGTGTTGCTGACCAAGCAACGCGCGATCCAGCTTCGCACTGCGGGGCTGGATCGGATCACGCTCAGTCTTGATGGAACCACCTCCTCTGCTGTCGCCCGGATGGCGGGGCTCCGTGGTGGTGATGCTGCTGGTGAAATCGTGCTCAACAAAGTCCTGTCGGCGATTGACCATGCACGCAATGCAGGGTTTGACCCTGGCCGGGGGCAGATCAAGCTCAATGCAGTGATGACACGTACCGGGAATGCAGATCAATTACTTGGATTGGCGACCCTCGCCCGCGAGCGTGGTCTTGAGCTGCGTTTGATTGAGTTCATGGACGTAGGCAATCGCAATGGCTGGAGTGCAGAGACGGTGCTCACCGCTGACGAAATGGTCCAAATCGTTGGTCAACGTTGGCCTTTGGAACCCCTTGAGCGCCAGCCCCATGGCACCACGTTGCGTTGGCGATATCGCGATGGTCAGGGCCTCTTATCTGTTATTGCATCCATCTCATCCCCTTTCTGCGGTGACTGCAACCGTTTACGTGTCACAGCTGATGGGAAGGCTTAC
>JBGKDR010000274.1:0-2552 GCA_042954225.1 Parasynechococcus sp. | reverse complement strand
GGACAGAAGCGACCGCAGGTACCGATCACGGGACCCCTTGGATCAACGGTTTGACCAATGGGTGGAGACGGGCCGTCAGTTTGTTGATGGTGTTTCGGGCCGCCGCCCGGGCCAGCGGCGCGGGCCCATGGCGCTCGACTCCGTCGGACGTTGGGTTGGCGAGAAGGTGGAATGGCTGCTGGAGGATGACGACGACTGGCGGGAGCCCTGGCAGGACGCCCAGCCGGCTTCGCCCCAGGTTCCATCACGCGGGAAGCGCCCATTGGATGCCATTTCCAGGCGAGGCCGGCGTCCTCAAACAGTGGTCTCTCCCCCCGCGGTGCAGCAGACGCCCGTGGATGGCGGCGGGGATGAGTCCTGGCCTGAGGATGACAGTTTCCGTGTGCAGCGCTGGCAGCGCTCCAGGCCCGAGCCCGAGGAGGCATCCAGGCCCAGCAGCGGCCGACGCCCCCTGCCGCGCTCGAGCCGGCGTCGGGATTGATCGGGTCAGCGCTCAGCTGGCCTTCAGATCCCCCTGGTGTTGGCTGCTGTGATGCCTGGCGATTCGGTACTGGCTGCCGCGTTCAGCCAGCTGGTCATTGACATCGGTTACCAGCTCCTGTGGCACGTCCTCGGCCATCTGATCGGCGGTGGCATTGATCGAGGGTGATCCATCGGCCATGGCCTCCAGGAACTGGGCCCATTGCCGGACCTGCTGGCGGCGACTCCTGGCCTTGTAGCCCTGGGCGGTGAGAACGTCGCCGCAGACGCTTCGGTTCCATTGACTGTGACGGGAGTGCCCGCCTGGGCCATGGTTGCGGGCGGCATTGGCCTCCAGGGCTGCGGGTGTGGGTTGTCCGCGGCGGTCTCTCCAGCCTTGGTGGTCGAGAACCCGACCGAGGTGCATCGTGGAGATGCCGAAGACTTCAGCTAGCTCGTTCAGGCTGATCCAGGGGGTGGCGGTGGCCATATCCAGAGTTCAAGTCGTACTTGCATGATCCCCGCAGCACAAGGGGCGGCAAGTTGTCAAGAGCAAATCCCCACAATCTGGGAAATTAGTTCATGAACGCGTTTGAAGCTCCTGGCGCAACGTTGGCCCCAGCCAGGTTTCCAGCTGGGGGCTGAAGACTTCCCGGATCACGGTGAGGGCCTGGCCCTGCCGGAAGAAGCGGTAGTGGCGACTCCAGAAGGGGCCGCGATGGCCGAAGGTGTCGTGGAGCCAGCTGGCATCCACCAGGGCCAGACCGTCTACTTCCCGGAACAGTTCGGAGCGGCCTTGGGTGAGGCTTTTCCAGATCGGTTGGTTGCGATCCTGCAGATGCAGTTCGGCGGCGTCGCGGTTCCACCAGCTTTCGGCCCAGGCCAGGGGAACGCCGCCGCAGGTCAGCCAGACCTGGCGCCGCAGCATCGGCCCGGTGAGGTCGGCGACTTCCTTCGGTGCCCCGGGATGGGTCCCGTCCTCCGCTTCCATGGCGATCAGATCCACGGCCACCGGGTGACCGGTGAGCAGCCGCAGGTGACGGGTCGGACTGCCATCGCCCAGCAGCATCAACCGCCATGGTCCGGGGAGCTGGCGCGGGCCGTCGGCCTGCAACACATCTGCTGTTGGGGCCTGCCAGATCGGCTCCGGCGAGGTCATCAGCGCTGAGGTGTGGCTCAGAACAGACCCCCCACGGACAGGGTGCGGCGCTCACCATTGCGCGCAATCACGGCGCCGGCCTCATTGACGGCGTCCAGGCTCCAGCCGCTGTTGCCAATCACGTCGCCGACGCCAAGGGAGAGCGAGGTGTTGTTGATCTGGAAGATTGCCGAACTGCTGCCACCGGGACCCTGCACCACGCCGGTCAGCACAGGCAGCACTTCGTCCACTGCAGGAGGAGGGGGCGTGCCCTGGCGCACCGGCTGTACCGGTACGGTCAATGGCTCAAGAGCAGACACCCACTCCGGTTCCGGCTCCAGCGGAGGGGGCGGCAGGTCTGGCTTGCTGCTGGTCGGGGCAGTGTTCGGGGCCTTCGCGATCGGCTCGCTCACCTGCGGGGCCTCGCGCATCTGGTTGAGCAGCAGCAGCTGGCGTTCCAGATCCAGCTGGCTGCGCACGGCCGTCGACTGGCTGACCAACCAGACACTGCTGACCAGGCCCGCGACGGCGACACCACTGAGGGCTGGCACCAGCCAGGGTTGGGGGCGCGGCGTTGCAGCGGCGCTGGGCTCGTTCTGCCGCTGCTGGCTTGCGGCGGCGGGCGGGCAGTCCTGGACCGCCACATCTACGGGGACCAGGTCAGCGGTTTGCTGGTCGAACACGCGGTCCATGACCTGTTCGGCGCGCAGGGTCCAGTAGCTACGGGAGGTTGGGAGCCTGGACGCCACGCCTGATCAAGCCGGGAGCCAACGTTATCGGGCTTCTGGGGTTGCAGCGAGGCTTTGGCGCTGCCGCAGTTCCAGCCACATCAGCAGGGCGGTGATGTCCGCTTGACTCACCCCTGGAATGCGTGAGGCCTGGCCGAGGGTGCTGGGTTGGATGGCCGTGAGTTTTTCCCGTGCTTCCCGCGACAGGGTTCCGATGCCGTCGTAGT
>JBGKDR010000273.1:0-5030 GCA_042954225.1 Parasynechococcus sp. | reverse complement strand
GTCTTGCTCAGGTCGAGCGCCTCGGCCTGGTTCTGCTCGAAATAGCCGGCCAGAACGTTGTGTTCGCCAAGCCGTGCCGTGCCTTCATCCGGCTGCTCGATCCCCATCACCAGGCGCAGCAGGGTTGATTTCCCGGCTCCGTTCGGGCCGACGAAGGCAATCCGATCCCCCCGTTCCACCTCGAGCTCAGCGCCAAGGAAGAGGATCTTGTCGCCGTAGCTGTGGGTCAGGTTGTCGAAGACGGCCACCTGGGCGCCGGAGCGCGGTGCCGGTGGGAAGCGGAAGCTCGGGCCCGCCACGCTTTCGATCGGTGCCTCGACGCGATCGACTTTGTCGAGTTGTTTTTCACGGCTCTTGGCCTGGGTACTGCGGGTGGCACTGGCCCGGAAGCGATCGATGTAGGCCTGCTGGGTCGCGATCTCCTTTTGCTGGCGTTCAAAGGCGGCCTGGGTGGCCTCCCGTTCCATCGCCTTCTGTTCCAGATGGGCGGTGTAGTTGCCCAGATAGCTGCGGGAGATCCCGCGTTCGGTGGAGACGATCTGGTTGCAGACGCGGTCCAGGAAGGTCCGGTCGTGGCTGATGACCACCAGTGCTGCCGTCTGCTCCAGCAGGTAGCTCTCCAACCATTGGATGGTCTCGACGTCGAGGTGGTTGGTCGGTTCGTCGAGCAGCAGCAGATCGGGATCCTGGAGCAGGATCTTGCCCAGGGCGATCCGCATCTGCCAGCCGCCGGAATAGTCGCTGACCTTGCGTTCAGCCGCCTCCGGGCTGAAGCCGATCGTCGGCAACAACTTGTCGATGCGCGCGTCGAGCTCGTAGCCGTGCAGCGCTTCAAAGCGACTCTGCAGACGGCCCAGGTCCTGAATCAGCCGATCGAGATGGTCGGGGTCGGAGGCCGCCTGCTCAGAGCCCATCGCCTCTTCCACCACCCGTTGTTGATTGAGAACGGAGGCGGCTTCACCGAAGGCCTGGAACAGCTCTTCGCGAACGCTGCGTTGGGGGTCGACGTCGAATTCCTGCTGCAGGTAGGCGATGCGAGGTTCCCCCTGACGCACCACCTGGCCACTGGTGGGCTCCTCCTGTCCGGCAATCAGCCGCAGTTGGGTGGATTTGCCAGCACCGTTCACGCCCACGAGGCCGATGCGATCACCGGGTTTGACCTCCCAGGTGACGTCACGCAGGACCTCGCCGGTGGGGTAAATCTTGCTGACGCGCTCGAGTCGCAGCACCGGTGCAGGGCGAGGACCCACCATCATCCCTGTCGGCAGGTCAGCCGGGGCTGGAAGCCTGCAGACTGAGGAACCGCAATCCGTTCCCGTCGATGCTGAAACTGGAACAGCTGGCTGCCTTGGTGGTCGCCGCGGGACTGGCCCTGGTCAGCTACTGGCTGTTCTTCAGCTGGGCCGGAGGAGGGGGATACGAGAAACGGGACCGACCAGGGGCTGTGCCGACGCCGACCGGTTCAGAGGCCGCCTCGGGCCTTCACCACCCATTGATTGGTGTCGCCGTCATCGAGGCTGCTGAGGTGGGCCTTGACGTCTTCGGCCGTCACCGGCAAGCCGAGGCTCTCGCCAATGGCGCAGATGCTCTGCATCGCACCTGATGGATCCTGTAGCGCCTGACGGAACAGCGCTTGCGTCTGAGCTGGATCACTGCTGATCCGGGCATACAGCGTTTCGGCGTTGCTGGCCATCTCTGGAGTGCCGTTGCCGTCACGCTATGTCAGCTGGCCGAGAGCGTCAGGCCGCCTGGTCGAATATGTCATCCTGCTGCCCCAGCGCTGAGGCCTGCTCCATGCTGCGGGCGTCGAGGCAGAGCACCTTGCGCAGCTGGGCGTAGTTAGCGGCCTGGGATTGGCGGCCGTCCTCGACGGCGCCGTATTCGGCCCGCTGAAGAACGTGGTGGAGGTGGGTCAGCAGGTAGGTGCTGATCACCGCGGACACCAGCACTTCGTTGTTTTCCGGAGAGCGATTGGGGCTGCGTCGCCGGGGCGCGTTCCGACGGGCTGGGTTGCGCCGGTTGTCGGCGCGTTTGATCGGCGGGACGGACTGGCTCATGGGGTTCTCACAAGGAGGACCAATGCCCTCACCATAGTCATGGATACTATCCTTGACCACCTCAGTACACTTTTAAGTAACTGTTCCCACCGCCGAGCCGGGTCGTGCCCACCCGTCAAACCTCATCCAGTGGGAAGCCGAAGTCGCCGCGGATTCAGGTGGTGCTGCCGGAGGATCTGTGTGCCCGTCTGACCGCGCTGGCTGAGCAGGAATCCCGCACCGTCAGCAACATGGCCCGTGTGTTGATCCAGCAAGGGGTTCAGCGCCATGAGGAGGGTGCCCCACCCCCGGCCCCTCGGCAAGAGGAGCGGCTTCGTCCGCGCTACGAGGCCCAGCAACCGCGCCGGCTCCGGGGCGCTCCTCGTCGTCTCAAGCTTTACCGCCCCAGCTGACCCGGCTTATCCCGGATACGCGGTGACCCCCAGAACGGCGGCTCGGCTGGCACCCGTCACCTCGGGCGCGTTGCCCGGATGTCGGTGATGGTGCCACCAGGCGAGCAGGGCAAAGACCAGTGCTTCGCGTGCTTCGGCGGGAATGTCGAGGGCATCGCTGTCACGGACGGCCACGCCCTGGCAGCGGCGCCGCAGACCCTGCATCAAGGTTGTGTTGTGTCGTCCACCCCCCGCCACGACCAGCTCCAGGGGGCGAATGCCCGCCCGTTTCCAGAGGCGATCCAGGTCCTGGGCCACCAGAGCCGCCGTGAATCCGGTCAGGGTGGCGATCACATCCTCCGGGCGGCGGGGGCCCAGCTGCTTCAGCCGCCGATCGAGATCGTCCTGGCCAAAGCACTCCCGGCCCGTTGATTTTGGTGGAACCCTGAGCAGATACTCCTCCTGAAGCCAGCGCTGGACCCAGCTGTCATCGCAATGGCCAGCTGCTGCCATGGCACCGTCCCGGTCCACCTGGCAGCGGCCATGGCTGAAGCCGGACATCGCCAGGTCAATCAGGGTGTTGGCGGGTCCGCAATCCCAACCCTGAACGGCGGCGTTGCGGTCGGGACCAGCGGCCGGCGGGATCAGGGTGAGATTGGCGATGCCGCCGAGGTTGAGCAGGGCCCGCCAGCCCCCGATGCGGCCAAGCAGGGCGGCATCCGCGGCAGGAACCAACGGAGCCCCCTGGCCGCCGAGGGCCAGATCCGCGGCGCGGAAGTCGTGGACCACCGGGCGCTGCAACTGCGCTGCCAGCAGGGGACCCTGCAGCAGTTGCCAGCTCGCGCCCCGCCGCCCCTGCTGCGGTGGCCGGTGCCAGACCGTCTGCCCATGGCAGCCCACCAGGGCTGCGCTGGCGTCGGGATCGCAGGCGTCGGCCGCGGCGGCCTGGTTCTCCGTGGTGGTTTCGCTGAGCGCCAGCCATGCTTCGGCGGGCATGGGCTGTCCCTGGCCTGCGGCAATCAGGCGATCGCGCAGGGCGTCGGGATAGGGGTGGTGATGGTGGCGGATCAATCGCCAGTGCGGCTGGTCGATCCGGCCCTGAAACTCCACCAGCACCGCATCGATTCCATCGGCGCTGGTGCCGCTCATCAGCCCCAGACAACGCATGGGTCAGACCTTGGGGAGGCGCTGCAGGTCGTCGATCAAGCCCATCACCACCAACAGATGGCCCTCTTCGAGCACATGGGAGGCCGGGGGATTGACGGTCAGCGTTTTCGAGGGACCGGCCGCCAGAACATTCACCCGGAAGTTCTTGCGCAGATTCAGATCCCGCAGGGAGCGTCCGACGAACATCTCCGGGACTTTGATCTCATCGATGCAGTGCTGGTCATCGAGGGCGAGGCGCTCCATCAGGTTCGGTCGCACCAGCTCCAGTCCGAGGCGTTCGCCCTGCATGCGCGAGGGGAAAATCACCCGGTCGGCGCCCACCCGCTTCAGCATCTTTTCGTGCAGATCGCTGGTGGCACGGGCAATCACCTGACGCACACGGGATCCGTCGCTGTCCTTCGCGATCAGTGTGGCGGTGATGCTGGCTTCGATCGGTTCACTCATCGCCACCACCACGGTTCCCATGTCGAGGACGCCGGCTTCCCGCAGCGACTCTTCATCGGTGCAGTCCACCACCCGTGCTTCAACGGTGGGCTCGAGCTGACGCAGTTCGTCGATGGCCCGTGCCTCGCGATCCACGGCGAGCACATCGGCCCCGTTGGCCAGCAGTTCGCGGCACACGGCAATCCCGAAGCGCCCCACCCCGATGATCGCGAATCCGAGCCGCTCGGTCTCCCGTTGAGGGCCCCACTGCCACCACTCACTCATGGGGCCCCTCCACGTTCACTGCGCTCATACATAAAGGTCTTCGCGCGGGTAACCAACGCGATTCTGGCGGTCAATGTGCCGTTGATCCCAGATCATCATTTCCCAGATCGCACTCAGCAGCAGCCAGACCCCGAGACGGCCGACAAACATGCCGACCAGCAGCACCAGCTGACCGAAGCGCCCCAGTTCTGCCGTCACCCCCAGATCCAGCCCGACGGTCGCGAAGGCCGAGATGCAGGTGAACAGCATCTCCAGGAACGTGAAGTCGTCCTTGCCATTGAGGTTGCTGGCGATGCTGAGCAGCAGCGCCATGGCCAGCACGAACAGCAGCGACGCCACCGTGATCCCCAGGGCCCGTAGCACCACCTTGTCGGAGATCTCGCGGTTGCGGATCACGATGCAGTCACGGCCGCGCAGGGTGGATCGTGTCGCCGCCATCAGTGCCGCCACCGTGGTGGTCTTGATCCCCCCGCCGGTTCCCCCGGGGCTGGCGCCGATGAACATCAGGGTCATCAGCAGCAGCGTTCCGGATTCGGTGATGTTGGCGACCGAGAGCGGCACGGTCGTGAACCCCGCCGTGCGGGCGGTCACGGATTCGAACAGGGCGATCATCAGCCGTCTGGGCCAGCTCAGGTCGAGAAACAGCAACCCGTGATTGAGCCATTCGGTCAGGGCCAGTCCGATCGCCCCGAAGCAGATCAGCAGGGCACTGGTGCGCAGCACCAGG
>JBGKDR010000272.1:0-2493 GCA_042954225.1 Parasynechococcus sp. | reverse complement strand
AAACTTACATCACCGTCGGATCGCTCCTCTCAGTTCCGTAAGTCACCACAGACACCAAAACAAGCTCGCGCTCACCGGCGGTGTGGCCCACGCTTTCCCCTTCCGGGTTCCGCGCAGACCAAAAAACATAACACCATCAACCCCTCAAACGCAAGCCCTAGAGCTTCAGTCCTGGGTGAGACGGCGCACAGGAGCTCCGGACAGTCGTTCACGCAGGGAACGCAGAATGCCGGGAATCACTGCAGCCCAAGGGCTTTGACCAAGGGAAGCCAGCAGTTCAGCCTCAGTGACACGGTCATCGAAGCCATCGGCATTCGCACCCGGAAACCAATGGCCTCCATTGCCGAGGAGCCGGTAACGAGCCTGGGCAAAACTGCAGAGATCCCAGGCCTCCAGAAGGTTGTGCAACCAAAGCAGCACCGGAAGGTTGATCTGGCCAGGCGTTTGCTCCCATGTGGGCAGACCTTGGTGCCAGGTCTCGACCCAGCGGTCACCGAGCACATCACGGGACGCACGCTGGAGACGGCGATCGATTGGCTCCAACAGAGCAGCTGCCTGAGGAAGCAAAGCAAGAGCCTCGAGATGACGATCGAAATCACTCGCTTTGGCAGCACCGACACTGATGGTGTGGACCCGTGGATCGCTGAGACAGAACAGGTCGTTGAAGACGATCGGGTGCAACGGTGCACACAGCTCGATCAATCGCTGCGATGGCGAATGAAGATGCCCGCCCTTGTCGGTGGGACTGATGATGAACACCCCCATGTCCTGTCGCTGCGCTTCGTCAAGAGCAGGGTTGTTGTCCTGTCGGATGTAGTACCAGTGAAGGTTGACGTAATCAAACGCTCCCGACGCACAGGTCGTCGCGATCAAATCCGTGGGGCCATGGGTTGAAAAACCCACATGACCCACACGACCCTGACGTTGCCAACGCCGCACCACATCCATGCACCCTCCGGCACGCAGGGTCTGCTCCAGGTGCTCAGGACGGTTGATCCCATGAATCGCCAGAAGATCCAGGCGATCCGAGCCGAGCCGGGAACAACTGGTCTCAAGTTCGCGCTCGAAGGCAGCGGGATCCTCCTGAGGTGGAACCTTGCTCTGGAGGATGCGTTGTTCGTCGGGATTGTTCGGCAGTGCCCATCCCAGTTGCCTCTCGGACGTTCCGTAATGGCGAGCCGTCTCGACATGGTGAAAGCCAAGGGAGACCGCCCGTTCAAGCGTGCTTTGGAGGTTGGCCTGGGACTCGGGCTCAATCGCCTCCTCGGGAAGATCGCTCCAGCTCTGCTGAAAACGCATTCCCCCCAGGGACAGCACCGGCATCGCCAGTTCGGTGCGGCCGAACCGCCGGGTAGGCAGTCCCGTCATGCCGATGGATCAGATGCGTTGGATGAATTAGACCGTCGCAGGCGAGCCGGCGACGGCATTCCGAGGGGCTGAAGATCCTGACGATCAAGTTGCTCGCGCAGGGCGTTCAATCGTTCAAAGGGAACCCAGTGAATGCAATCCACAGGGCAGGTCTCAATCGCTTCCTGGATTCGTTCGGTGCTATCACCGTCCTGGCGGATCGCACGAGACCGCCCCAGGCTCTGTTCAATCACAAAGGTGTTGGTGGCCACATGGGCGCAGTAACGGCAGCCGATGCAGACGGCTTCGTCCACCCAGACCGCCTGTTCTCGAAGAGAACCACCAAGGCAAGGCTCACAACCTGAGGGAACAACCTCAGGTTGTGAGGGTGCAAGAAAAGCCTGGGAAGGATCCGTCAGCGTTCAGGCGTCCCAGCGGGTCACGACCAGCTCGATCGAACCGTCCTGCTGGACAGTCTGTTCGGCGACGGAGAACCCTTCGTTCTGACTGGCAGCCAGAACACTGTTCAGCGCATAGCGCTGAGTGAGTTTGGAGAGAAAACGTTCGACGGGAATGGGCTGTTTCCAGAGATCGAGATCCGTCACGAGCTCATAGGCCCCTGTCTCGGCATTCATGCGGAAACCGAAATCTCCTCCATCCACCATCGGGACGGCCATCTCAGCCGTCACGGTCTGACCGCGATAGCCGCGGACCGTGCGCTGTCCTTCCTCAGGATCAAAACCGAGGTCCTTCAGAGCCGATAGCAGAGGCTCACGCTGGCGCAACTCGGTTTTGACGGTGCTGAAGTGCGACATCAGGAGAGAGAAGCGGTGAGGGCCTGGGACTGAGACTCCTGCATCACGAAGGCTTCAGCAGTGGGCTCACGGCGCTGAACGCTGCCGAGAGCGTTCTCCAGGCGTTCGGTGAGTTGCTGACACCCTTCGCCGGCAAACCCCTCAACCGTTTCTTCCACGCGGCCATCGGGCCTGATCGTGAAGCGAATGGTTCTCTGGGGCATCCGTGCAAGGTGCTGAGGCGCGCATGCTAAGGGCGATTGGCCAGCTTCGTTGCCAGAGTCGTTACACCCAGATGGGTTAATCGCCTCAGGGGAAAAATCCGTCCTCGATCAAGGTCTGCAGGCGCGCC
>JBGKDR010000271.1:0-1149 GCA_042954225.1 Parasynechococcus sp. | reverse complement strand
CAACGGGCGATGGCGTTGTTGCGTCGTGATCAGCGATTCTCTGCAGTCCTGCCGGCGAGTGGTGCTCCGCTGCACTGGACGTTTCTGGCCCGACCCGCATCCACCCGAGAGCCTCTTCCACAGAGCTGGGTGGAGCAGAGCCGCGAGGCTCCTCTGCTGCTGCGTCTGGTGGCGGAAGGCTGGCGACCGTCCATGCGGATCGCTGGCATCGATGACCTCAGAGCATCGCTGCCGAAGCGATGGCGTGATCTCCTGCTGCCGCCTGCCGATCTCTGGTCACGTTGCTGGTCCCTGCAGCCCCTCGGGGATGCTGACCAGCTCCGGCTGACCCAGCAGTGGTCGGCATCAGCTCCATAGCCGTCGGCGGGGGGCGGCCTTGAGTCGTTTGTGGGTATCGGCCAGAAGCTCGGGAATGGCCAACTGATGGGGACAGCGCGGAAGGCAATCGCCACAGCCAATGCAGGCGGAGCCATCGACCGCCTCCCACCAATGCCCGGCGCGGCCGATCAGGTTGTAGCGCTCCTGAGCGAAACCCATCAGGTCGTGTCCGATCGCCAGATTGCGCAGCCTCAGAAGATCGGGAATCGGTACCTGCTGGGGGCAAGGGAGGCAGGCACGGCATTGATGACACTGATCAACACCGAGCCGTTCATGGCGCTTGTTCTCGAGGTGATGGATCACGCGTGTCTCGTCATCGCTCAGGGGACCATCGGCCCGTTGCAGTGTCCGAGCCAGGTCCAAGTCCGAAGGTGCAGCAGCGCCGAGGGTCAGGGTTGTGATGCCCTGCGCGAGCAGGAAGCGATAGGCCAGTGCCAGAGGTTCCATCGGGGCACAGTCCTCCCGAAGGGTGTCGCTCGGGGCCTGCAAGCGCCCGCCCTTGTCAGCCGGAGAGATGGCCATGACGCCCATGCCGAGATTGAGGGCCTCCCTAGCGAGGGGGAACCGCTGCTGGTCCAGCAGATGAAGATGCAGGCTGCAGAAGCTGAATCGCCCTGACTGGAGGGCTGCGGCAATGACGGGGTCAGCCCCATGGCTGCTGAATCCGATCTGGGTCACCAGCCCCTGTTCCAGTGCCCAGTCGAGCAGCGTCGCGCCATCGCCCTCCACGGCCCAGCGCAGATGCTCCTCCCGGTTGATGCCATGGACGGC
>JBGKDR010000270.1:0-4136 GCA_042954225.1 Parasynechococcus sp. | reverse complement strand
CGACTCAGCCAAGGCCTTCGGCATCATTTTGTTCACCGATATCTTCGTTGGATATCACAGTCCAGAAGGATGGGCCGTGCTTCTGGAAGGGATTGCCGAACATTTTGGTCTCCCCGCAAGACAGAATTTCATCATGATGTTCATCGCCACATTCCCTGTGATTCTGGCGACCATTTTCAAGTACTGGATTTTCCGTTATCTCAACCGCGTGTCTCCATCGTCTGTTGCAACGTTGAAGGGGATGAATGGCAGCGGCTGATTCATCTGCACAACAAGCCCCATTCGTGATCGTCACGGGTCCAAGCCGCAGTGGGAAGAGCCGCTGGGCTGAATCACTTGTGGCTGATTTCGCTGAGGTCGTTTATGTCGCCACATCAGCATCCCGCCCGGATGATTCCAACTGGCAGGAACGAATTCGTCAACATCGTGATCGTCGCCCTGCCCACTGGCGATTGGTCGAATCGGGCCCCGATCTTGCAGCTCATCTCCTGACACTGGCACCTGGATCAGCTGAGCAGGCTGTATTAATCGATGCCCTGGGTGGTTTTGTGGCCGCCCATCTTGATCGCGATTCCCGCCAATGGAACGACGTCTGCGATGGGTTATGCGATGCGATTGCAGGGATGCATCAGTTTCGCGTTCTTGTGATTGAGGAAACAGGGTGGGGACTGGTTCCTCCAACGGCGATCGGGGGATTGTTCCGCGATCGTCTGGGCTCGCTCGCAGAGCGGCTGAACACCCTCGCCGATGACAGCTGGTTGGTGATTCAAGGTAGAGCCCTCAATCTCCATCAGCTCGGTCAACCTGTGCCATGAGCGATCCCTCCCTTGAGCCATCCCTGCGAGTGGCGTTGTTCGAGCCGAGAATTCCTCCGAATACAGGAAATATCGCCCGAACCTGTGCTGCGTTTCAGCTCCCTCTTGAGCTGATCGAGCCCCTTGGCTTCCGTATTGATGACCGCAGCCTGAAGCGTGCCGGTCTCGACTACTGGGAGCATGTCAGCGTTCGCCGCCATCAGGATTTCGACGCTCTGCTTGATGCGTTGCCTGCCCGCCGTCGCCTGATTGGTTGCAGTCGTTGGGGAGGTGTCGATCTCAAAGCAATGGTCTTTGAACCGGGGGATGTGCTGCTGTTTGGTCGGGAAGACACCGGTCTTCCTGCTTCGGTTCGCGATCGCTGTGATCAGATCGTCACGATCCCAATGCCCGGAAGCGCCGATGCGGAGGGCAACGGTGGGGTCCGCAGCCTCAATCTCTCTGTTGCAACAGCTTTGGTGACGTACACAGCAGGGGTTCAGCTCAATCTGTGGTGATTGCAGGACTGCCCATCAGCCCTTGCACCGGCATGTTCCGCTCGTTACCTTCAACGCGCATGTCCACTCCTCCGGTTTGGACCGTGCGTCGTCCGTCTGTCTTCAATGCGGTCCCAGTTCAGCCTGGTTTCTCTTGCAACCCCGCTTGTGGCGGTGGGTTTCTGGGCGTCAATCCCTGGGCATGCTGACAGCAGAAAACTGGCAGAGCTTCCTCCACTTCCGGTGATTCCAGAAGTGTCTGAGCCGTCCTCTACAACAGTCGCCAGTGTTCAAACACCCCCTTTGCCTCCAGCTCCGCCACCACTTCGACTGGAGAAGCATGAAATCGCCAGTGTTCGCCGTGGAGACTCTCTTGCCAGTTTCCTGAGCCGTCACGGTCTCACGCTGGAGCAGCTCAAATCCTTCAACCCTGGGCTAGAGGTCTCCGACCTCACCATCGGTCGTGTGGTTCGGGTTGCTGAGGCCGCGCCTGGTCAATCCCTTCTTGCCATCCGCCCTCTGACCAGTGGTGGCGCCAGCTGGCCGGATACCCCCGGTTTCGCTCCTGTTCGTCAGACCACACCCGTGTCTGTTCCAGACACCTACATGTGGCCAACGAAGGGCGTGTTCACCTCTGGATATGGCTGGCGATGGGGCCGTATGCACAAGGGCATTGATATTGCAAACAACACCGGCACACCCATCCACGCCGCTCGCAAAGGTGTCGTGACGTTCTCAGGCTGGAGTGGTGCCTATGGCTATCTGGTTGAGATTGCCCACGCCGATGGTGAGTCAACCCGCTATGCCCACAACAGCCGTCTTCTGGTCAAAAAAGGTCAGGTTGTTCCACGTGGAATGAAAATCTCCCTGATGGGCAGCACCGGTCGCAGCACAGGCCCCCATCTTCACTTCGAGATCCGTCGCAACGGAGGTGCTGCTGTCAATCCTCTCGGCAAACTCCCCCAACGGACAGCCTGATCTGAGCCGACAGGCGATCGTTTAAAATCTTGGAAACACGGCTCGGTAGCTCAGCTGGTTAGAGCGTGGGATTCATAACCCCAAGGTCGGGAGTTCAAGTCTCCCCCGAGCCACTATGTAAAAAAAGCAGTGCAATTGCACTGCTTTTTTTGTGATTGATCAGCGCATCTCAATCGCATTCAAGCGATCTCTGAACGATTTTGGTTGTTCCTCAGTCAACGGCGGAAGTTCCACCAAAGGAACCTGGTCCTGTTGGCTGAATGTGGATGGGGTCTCCTGCGATGCAACGCGGACTGGCTCAACGCGGCGGGGGGAGCGCTGGCTTCGACCGCTGCCCGGCATTCTCAACAGACCTGTGCTCTGATCCCGGTCGAGCGGTCGTTTCTTGAGATCACCCCGCAACTGGTTCAGTAGACGGAAGTGTCCGGTGGCGCTGTACTTCCTCAGCAGTCCTGGGTCCCAGCTCATGGCACAACGAATCTGATGGAAGTGTATTTCGACGAGGATGCAGCGAAGGTGATAAATTGATACGTGAAACTGGTAGTCGATACGACTTTGCTCAAGTCGCATGGGTACCTGTTGACCCTCTTATCATCACGATCATGACAGCGAACGGCTGCCTGCGCGTTGGCCAGCAGGCCCCTGACTTCACCGCCACTGCTGTGGTTGATCAGGAGTTCAAGGACATCACCCTGTCTCAGTACCGCGGCAAGTACGTGGTTCTGTTCTTCTATCCCCTGGACTTCACGTTCGTCTGCCCAACTGAAATCACCGCGTTCAGCGACCGTTACGCAGATTTCTCCAGCAAGAACACCGAGGTCCTCGGCGTGTCTGTGGACAGCCAGTTCAGCCACCTCGCCTGGATTCAGACCCCACGCAACGAAGGCGGACTGGGTGACATTGCTTACCCGCTGGTTGCTGACCTCAAGAAAGAGATCGCTACGGCCTACAACGTCCTTGACGACGCTGAGGGTGTCGCACTTCGCGGTCTGTTCATCATCGATCCCGATGGTGTGATCATGCACGCCACCATCAACAACCTGCCCGTTGGCCGCAATGTTGATGAAACCCTGCGTGTGCTTCAGGCCTTCCAGTACGTCCAGTCCAATCCCGATGAGGTTTGCCCCGCAAACTGGACTCCCGGTGAGAAGACGATGAAGCCTGATCCCAAGGGATCCAAGGAGTACTTCTCCTCGATCGGCTGATCTCGATCCAACTCGTCATCAGAATCATCCCGTCTGGCCATGTGTCAGGCGGGATTTTTTTTGATCAGGGCGTCGATGGCCTCGGTCAAGCTCGCGGCCATGGCCGTACTTTTGCCATCGCTGACGACAATCCGTTGCAGAGATGGCAACCCGCTTTTGCTGGCGCGCAAATAGACCGGTTCCACATAGAGAAGGCTTTTGCCAATGGGTAAGACGAGAAGATTCCCTTGAATCACTTCGGATCCTCCGCGATCCCAGAGTCCGAACTGCTGGCTGATCTCTGGGTCTTGGTTGATCAGTGCCTGAACCTGCTCAGGACCAAGAATGGGTCGGTCCCGAGGAAATTCCATCTGCAGCAGTTCTCCATAGTGATCGCCGTCGTTGCGTGCGGCGAGCCAGGCGTTGAGATTGGGCCGTGCCTGGGGAGTTAACGGTTGCAGCAGCAGAAACTCAGAGGACTCGTTGTCTTCGACCTGCGCTGTCACGTGATATGGGACAACGGGGACCTGCTCACGTCCATACATTTCCATCGGAACCTCCCAGATATCATCTCCGCTGTAAAAACTCCTTGGATCTGTGACGTGATATCTCTGCAGCTGATGGACCTGAACATTGAAGAGTTCTTCAGGGACTCGGAGGTGTCCTTGCAAGACCGCCGGCAT
>JBGKDR010000269.1:0-1007 GCA_042954225.1 Parasynechococcus sp. | reverse complement strand
ACTGGTCCGTGCGGCTCAGCGCCTGGCCCAGCGGGCTGTCTCCGGTGAGTTGGATCCGCAGTTGATCGATGAGAATCATCTGGCGGCGGAACTGTTCACGGCCGGGACCCAGGATCCGGATCTGTTGATTCGCACCAGCGGAGAGCAGCGGATCAGCAATTTCCTGCTCTGGCAGCTGGCCTACGCCGAGATTCACATCACCGATGTGCACTGGCCTGACTTTGACGCTGCGGCGTTGCAACGGGCTCTGCTTGATTTTCAGAGCCGAACCCGTCGTTTCGGCGGCCTCGATCCCATCGACTCATGAGTGTCAGCACACGTCACGACTGGACCACCGGGGAGATTCAGGCTCTGCTTGAGCTGCCGCTGATGGATTTGCTCTGGCAGGCCCAGAGCGTGCATCGGGCCGCCAATCCGGGCTACCGGGTGCAGCTGGCCTCGCTGTTGAGCGTGAAAACCGGTGGCTGCGAAGAAGATTGTTCCTACTGCTCCCAGTCGATCCACAACAGCAGCGATGTGTCGTCTTTCGAGGCGCAGATGCAGGTGGAACCGGTGTTGCAACGGGCCCGCGCTGCCAAGGAGGCCGGAGCTGATCGGTTCTGCATGGGCTGGGCCTGGCGAGAGATTCGCGACGGCGCCCCGTTTGAGGCGATGTTGGAGATGGTCCGCGGCGTGCGTGGCATGGGCATGGAGGCCTGCGTGACCGCCGGGATGCTCACCGATCAACAGGCGGAGCGCTTGGCCGAGGCGGGGCTGACGGCTTACAACCACAACCTCGACACCAGTCCGGAGCATTACGACCGGATCATCACCACGCGGACCTACCAGGAACGGCTGGAAACGCTGCAACGGGTCCGTCAGGCCGGCGTCACCCTCTGCTGCGGCGGCATCATCGGCATGGGCGAAAGCCTGCGGGATCGGGCCTCGATGCTGCAGGTGCTGGCCACCATGGACCCCCATCCGGAGAGTGTCCCGGTCAATGGGCTGGTTGCTGTGGAAGGCACGCC
>JBGKDR010000268.1:0-4384 GCA_042954225.1 Parasynechococcus sp. | reverse complement strand
GATCGTCTGAGGGTCTTCATCGGTGGTCTCCATGCCTTCACCAACACGACACAGGTCGCACCGGCTTCCTATGTGGGTGTGTATGGAGAAATGAAATTGGCCGACGTTCGCATCATTTATGGACTGAGAGCGGACGGACTGTTGGAAGTGATTGAAACCGATGACGGCGTTCTGTTTTCTGATCTTCGTCTTTTTGTTGAACAGAAAGGATTACTGGCGTCCTATCTGCCAGACCATGCCTCGAAGTCACGTTTGATCGTTCCAGGAGAGCGTCATTGGAGTGAGGAACACGCGATCTGGGTCAGCGGGGGCAAGCCCTCGATCACCCAGATGCCTTTTCTGCTTCGCTTCACACCGAGTGCGGCCTGGCACTTGCGTCAGCCTGAGATGGCAAGCGGTGGAACCGAGCCTCATATTTCAGACCCGTGATTGCATCGCTGCAGACGGTCACGCTGCTGGGCAAAGTCCCGTGACAGTGGGGGATCTGTGATTCGCGATAGGCATGAACTCCCAGCAGACAAAGCGGTAAAGCGGTCCCGCTGAGAATGGCGAGGATGGCAAAGGGTTGAACGAGCATGGCCGTGATGGACGGGTGTCCATCCACGGTCATCCAGTCATTCCCGCGATCCGTTGATCACGATCAGTGGCGGCTGTGATTCAGCGCACATCTCAACGGCGCCGCCGTGTCGCCAGGCTTTTGAACCAAGTGATGTATTGACTGGGTCCCTCGGGCATCAGGACGTCGAGCTTCAGGGGATCGTCCGGGTCGGTGATCCCCGGCAGATCAGGGTCGGACAGGTTTGGGCGATCCACCTCCCCATGACTGCTGTCGACCAGAACCACGCGATTGGCTTGGCCGCACCATTGGCCGAGGGCCTGAAGCAGGGTCAGGAAACCTCTGTCACTGCCGCCGCGCAACCAGCTGCCGCCGCTTTGGTCACGGTTGGAGGTGACCGTGTCGCCAACGCCGACCATCAATGGCATCGTCTCCTTCGGACAACGCTCCCTCACAAGCTGCAGCAGGGCTTCGGGATCCCTGGGTGCCGTTCTGACATTGAAGTCCTCGCCGAAGGGAGCGAAGCCATGACGTCGTTTCAAATGACGATTGAGCAGCACGAGAAGACCGGCTTCCTTGAGTGAGCCGGTGAGCATGAACTGAATATCCGTGGTTCCTACATCGCCTGCACTGGAGGGCTTGAGCCGCTCCATCCCAGCGGCATTGCGGCCCAGGTTGGGGGCAACATGCAGGAAGAAGGATCCGTTCAGGCCGCTGGCCTCGGCCTCGTGCAGAAGGGTGTGCATCAAGGTCTCGAGCATCGTCTGCAGGCCCTGCTGCCGGCTGACCTCACCTGGAATTCGATCGAAGATGCCGTTGAGGTTGATCGTCGGTGAGACCTGCGTATCCAGAACCGCCGCATGGGCGAGTGCTGCAACCTCCGCAGCTGAACACTCGGGTAGCAGCCCAGGAAGCTCCTCGACAAGCAACGCCTCCATCCGCTTGGGGGCCGTGGCCAGAAAGGCCATCTCGTCTGCGCTGACGCCGGGATGACTCAGTTGTCCGTGGCGGTCCTGCAGCTGGACGCCTCCAGCGGCCAGGCCAGGCAGATAAAGACCGTCGCTTTTGGCCGTGTCAGGGTCCGACAGGGCTTGCTCGACCAGGCGATTCACGCCACGCCGGCCTTCATGCTCACCGTTGGTCAACACAACGAACGATCCTTCCAGCTGAGCGGCTGCACGGACGTAGGTCGCATCCATCCTTCGCGTGAGTGGATCCTTCACCAACTCCATGCAGACGCCATCGAGGTCCTGCACGATCAACAGATCTGCCGCCGTTGACAGTTCATCGAGCAGTTGGTCAGGCGTCAGTCTTGGCACTGGATCGTGACGATGGGTCCGTCGACCTGTCTAGGGAGGTGGATGCAGTCTCGTGGTTGGCGAGGTGATCACCGCCTCGATGCTGCGCAAAATGAAACGATGAATCCGGGCCTGGAATCACATCGTTCCCACCACGACAGCCCAATAGCTCCGGTAGCGTCGCAGGACCGCACCGATGAGATGAAAGCAGTTTTTAACAACGTTGTGCTCGCTGAAAGCACGGATATCGTCACCGTGGACGGCAATCCATATTTCCCTCGCGCTTCGATGAACAAAGAGTTCTTCAAGGAATCCAGTCTCACCACTGTGTGTGGGTGGAAGGGAACTGCCCGTTACTGGGATGTTGAGGTTGATGGTCAGGTTCTCTCCAATGTGGTCTGGAGCTATGACACCCCTAAGCCTGCCGCTGAAGAGATTCGCGAGCGTTTTGCCTTCTATCGCGGCAAGGGTGTGGACTTGATCGGTTGATGGCTTGGCAGTGGTCTTGAACTGTTGTTCTTGGCCGCTCCGATGACGATCGCATCCACCTGAAGATGATCATCTCGTCCAATGCAGTTGTGGCCACGATCCTGGCCCTGCTTGTGTTTGTCAGGGCAGTCATCTGGGGTCTTGATCTTGTTCACTGTGCCTTGCTTTTGCCTTTGCTGGTCACCTTGGTGCCGATGGTTGATTCCATCGTTTATGAAAAGCAGGTGCGCACGTACAACAAATACAGGATGCGGTTTGACAGGGTCTATCGAGATCGCAACCCCTGGAGTTATTGGTCCACTGTTGCTATTGGTTGGTTGGGAGCACCATTCTTTATTTTTTTCTTTCTGGTTTACGACGCTTAGAAAGCATTTTTTCTGTTCATTGACATGAACCCAATGTGATCATGGATCACCTCAGCTGGTCTTGGATTGGTGTCGCTGTTTCGACCATTGTCCTTGAGCTGGTCTGGGTTGCTGTTGTGCTGCGGCGCCAGCGACGGCGACAGGGGGCTGAGCCTTTAAGCCCTCAGGCCTTCCAGCGGGAGTTGAAACGGATTTTGCCAACAACGACATCGGACGGAGCAGACGGTGTTGGATCACGGTCTGCACGATGACGAAAAAAAAGGAGCCCTCTCCCAAAGGCTCCAATGCTCGACGGCGTCGCTCCCGCGACACAGCAAAAGTACTTATTGGTCTTGGTGGTGGTTGTGGCCGTGGCTACCAAAGGGGTTCCCTGTGATACAAAGCACTCCGTTCATGGCCATCCAATGCTGTCCAGTCCGTTGAGGCTCTGTTCAACAATCAGTGCGGCAAGCTGACCACTGGTGGCTGAATCAGGATGGACCTCATCGATGAAACCTGGTGAGTCGATCTGGTCCCAGAGGATCGCAGCATCGATCACGGCCACCTGGTCATTGCGGCGGTAGACCCGCTCAAGACGTTTGGTTTGCGCTGCACCGATCTGATCCAGCAGCTCCAGAAAGTCCGATGGCTCTGCTTTGGCGAGTTGCTCCGATCGTTCTCGCGCCAGCGGCGTTGCAGAAATGGGCAGCGTCCCGATCAGCATGACCTCATCCAGAAATCCGGTTAAGGCGTCGGTGCTTTTGATCAGATGGCGTGCGATTCCGCGGCTGAGCCGACGGACCAGCTGCCGGTTGTCGCGACGTCCAGGACTGGTCAGAACATCCTCGAACATCGTCAGATCATCGAATTGCTCGAGAATGTCATTGGCTCCAGCGCTGACCACGACATCCACATCATTCCGTTGTTGGTAGTCCTGCATGCGGTTCAGCACTGCAGTCACCTGCTGACGGAGTCCGATGGAGACCAACGCGTCATTGATCTCGACGGACGGTCCCCAGTCGGATCGTGCTCCACCGTGGGCATAGTTGTGTACCGAACGTGCTGAGGCCGCGTCGAAGGACTGCACGGGGATCAGTTGGCTGTCGTCTGGATTGCCCCCCAGTTCCTCGACAATCTGTTCGCCCAACACCCGTCCATTAGAGGCGTAGGAGATGTTGCCGGCGTCCAGCAGGCTGGCCCCCAGGAGCAGCAGGGTTGAGGTCACAACTCAATGGATATGACATTTCGCGAAGATGGCACTTCTTCACGCGTTTGTCATGGATCCCACCTGGACAGAGCAATGGTGGCCGGTTGCTTATCTCCAGGATCTCGATCCTTCTCGTCCCAGTCGCTTCACCCTGCTGGAGCGGGATCTTGTGATCTGGTGGGACGCCGGCGGTGACTCCTGGCGAGCGTTCCCGGATGTGTGCCCCCACCGTCTGGTTCCTTTGAGTGAGGGGCGGATCAACGGGGCCGGACAACTGGAATGTCCTTACCACGGCTGGAGTTTTGATGGTGAGGGCCATTGCCGCAGCATCCCCCAGGCTGACGCGGAGTCCAAACCAGAAGGACGTCGCTCCCGGTGTGCGAGCTTGCCGACCGCCATTGGCCAAGGACTGTTGTTTGTCTGGATGGGAGCTGCGGATGCAGCCTCCTCCAGTGCTCTTCCCCTCGTACCGGCGTTGGAGGACAACCCT
>JBGKDR010000267.1:0-6443 GCA_042954225.1 Parasynechococcus sp. | reverse complement strand
GCTGCGTTGCATCAAGGCAATGTCGTGGCTGCCAGGAAGTGCCCTGGGGACGCCCCATGGATTGCCTGCCATCGCCCGATCCATGGCCTCGGCTGGCAGATAGAAATCATCGATTGAGATCACCTTCAGCGCGAATCCAAGGGAACCGGCAGCGGATTCCAGCCAATGGCCAAGAGTTGTCTTTCCACAACCTGGGAGGGCATTCAGGCCGATCAGTCGCCGTTCTCCAGCCTGGATCGCTCGTTCCGCCTGGCTGAGCATGGGGAGACCCAGACACCACAGCCAGTTGGGGTCGGTTCCTTGCGCCCAGAACTCCGCCCCCAGGGCGACGGCGCCCCGGTCGAGCCAGAACTGCTGCCAGATCTGCCAATCCACTGCGGCGACCCTGTCGACCAATGCAGGCAGCCCCTCCAGTGGCGTCGACTTTGGCAAGAAGGACGCGTGATCAGGAGCCAACTTTGAAGGCCTCCAGAGCAACGCCATAGATCAATCCAAGACGAAACAAATCCAGGCAGTGCCACTGCAATGGCAGAGGGTGTTGCCTGATCCGATCCCGCGCACGAACCATCAGCTCACAAAGCAGCAGCACGCACAGAGCACTGATCGTGCCCAATCCGAAAACTGCATCGACCACCTCCATCAGAAGGCTCGCAACCAGGAAACCCAGTAACGCCGCCACCACAGTCCAGGCACGCCGCCACCAGGGCCCTCGAAGCAGGGGATCAAGCTGCTGTCCAAAAGCTTGTTCGACGCTTGCGAGTCGTGTGCGTTGCCGTGCCGGCATCAGCGCGTCTCCCTCGACAGCAGGACCTTCAAGTACTTCACCGTGACCAACCCGTCTTCGCAAGCGGGACCGTGGATCACGGTGGACGGCTCCCCAAGTTCTCCGAGCTGGTTCACCACAGACACCGCGTCGTTGAAATGCGACGCCAGCTCGGTCTCCCACGGTGACGGAGTCAACACACAGCCAAGTCCTGCTGCACGGGCCGATTGCAGTCCTGCCAGTGAGTCTTCAATCGCCAGGGCGTTCTCGGCCTTCACCCCGGCTCTCATCATTGCCAGTTGATACAGCTCAGGGTCAGGCTTTCCCTGAACAACATCATCGGCTGTCACGACGCCATCAAACGCTGGAATGGTTCCGTTGTCGGCGTTGAGCAGAGCCTCCACGGATGCTCGGCCACTGGAGGTCACGATCCAGTTCTGGATTCCCTCCTGCAGCAGAGCGTTCAACAGGCGAATCACACCAGGTCTCCAGCCGACGTTCCCCGCGTTGACCATGGCGGTGTAGTAACGGCGTTTGACTTCACGCAGCTGCTGAAGCTGGTCATCGCTGATCGCCAGCCCGATGTCCTCACAGGCTCGACGGACGCGCCGAAGTCCTCCAGGGATTTCAAGCCGTCTGGCGTACTCCTCAGGATTCCACTGCAGCGGAAGACCGAGCTCGCGAAAGGCAAGATTGAAGGCGGGGCGGTGTCCATCCATCTCGGTGTCCGCAAGGGTGCCATCGACATCCCAGAACACGACATTCAGCGTCCCCATCCCGCCCAAACCGATCAGACCGGGCACCATGCTGATGCAACTCTGTCGATCCGGACATCAGTGACTGCTTCTCCGCGCCGCTGGCGTTGGTCACTTCCTGCTGTTCTGGATGGAGAGCCGTTGGCAGGTCTCGAGCTGCCCCTTCCCCTGCGTGCGCTGTTGTGGCGTCGAGGATTCACCTCAGAAGAGGCTGCGGAAGCGATGCTGAATCCGCTGGACCTCCCGGATCCTGCCGAGCATTTCCCTGACTTACCCCTGGCCCTCGAGCGGCTTGAACGCAGCTGTCGCAGTGGAGAAGCGATCGCCATTTGTGGCGATTACGACGCTGATGGAATGACCAGCACGGCCCTGTTGCTAAGGGCCCTACGCGCGCTGGGTGCCGATCCTGTTGCGGCCATTCCATCGCGGATGGAGGACGGCTATGGCTTGAACCGGGGCATGGTGGACACCCTCCATGGCCAGGGCATCCGCGTTCTTGTCACCGTTGACAACGGCGTAGCAGCGGATGAAGCCCTCCATCGTGCGGAGACGCTCGGTGTTGAGGTCATCGTCACGGATCACCATGCGATTCCGGCGCAGCGTGGCCCGATGAGGGCGTTGATTCATCCTCAGACGACCCCGGACGCCTCCCCTTATCGAGGTCTTGCTGGCGTTGGCCTGGCGTTTGTTCTGGCCCATGCGCTCGCTGAACGTCTCAACAAGCCCGAAGCGATTCAGGCTGCCCGGGATCTGTTCTGCATCGGCACCGTTGCGGACATGGCACCGCTGCTGGGAGCCAACCGTCGCTGGCTGATCGATGGCTTGAAAACGCTCCATCGCAGTGGATGCGCGGGAGTTCAGGCTTTGGAACGGTTGGCGGGACTCGGTGACACAGCCCTCAGTGCTGATGACATCGGTTTCCAACTCGCCCCGCGTATCAACGCTGTGGGGCGTCTCGGTGACCCTGGTCTGGTGGTGGAGCTGCTGACAGAGACGGATCAGGATGCGGCGATGGCGCTGGCTCGCCAGTGCGATGACTTCAACCGTCAGCGCCGTGACCTCTGTGATGCGATTGAAGCCGAAGCAGCCGCTTTGGTTGAGGCTGATCAGGGGGCCCTGCCTCCCTTCCTGCTCCTTGCCCAGGGCCATTGGCACCACGGCGTGATCGGGATTGTCGCTGCACGGTTGATGGATCGCTACCACCGCCCGACTGCCCTCCTTGCTGGCGAGGGGGACGGACGCCTTCGCGCCTCCGTTCGAGCACCCGCTGGTTTCGCTGTGGACCAGGCCCTCCAGGCCTGTGCTGAGCATCTGGAGCGTTTTGGTGGCCACCCCGCTGCGGGTGGCTTCACCGTCGAGGCCAGCAAGGTCAGCGCCTTGCACGAGCAGCTCAACCGCATCGCCCAGGGATGGCTCGACAGCCAGGGAGAGGGAATTCCCGTGCAGCCCGATGCCCTGCTGAGCTTGTCTCAGATCAACTGGGACTTCTGGCGTGAGCTGAGGCGCCTGGAACCGTTCGGAATTGGCCACCCCACCCCACTGTTCTGGTCGCGCGATTGTCTGGTGGTCCAATCACGGCTGGTGAAGGGCGGCCACCTGTCGCTGGTGGTGCAACAGGGGGAGGACCAGCGCAGGGGGATCTCCTGGCGTTGGGACCCCCATCAGCCAATCCCGGAACGGTGCGATCTGGCCTATACCATCAGCGAAAACAGCTGGAAGGGGGAACGACGTCTTCAACTGGACGTCAAAGCTCTGCGGCATCACAGCGAACAGGTCTCGTTGACGCTGGGACGCCGGCGCTACGTGGCTGAGCGCACCCCGGATGACCTCGTGCGTCTGTGCAATGAAGCAGGTGACTCGCTCACCATTCCATCAAGGAACAGCACTGAGAAGGATGACGATCGTCTCCGTCACCCCTCAGTGCTGCATCTCGCTCAACAGGCGAGACTGGGTCTGGGCTTGAGCCCCTGACCAGAAGTTGAGGATCAAAGGGCGCCGCGGCGGTAGAAGAGGATGAAGATGACTGCGGGGCCAGCCAGAGTGATCAGCGCAAGGGCGGCGAAGTTGGCGATCAGATGGAAGTCGATGCCCATGGGAGAGAAGCGCTGCTCAGCGATTGATTCTCATGCAGGCTACGGGTTTTACCAACCCCACTGGATTGCCAGCCCCAAGCACTGTGACGGCTTGTCACAGCATCAGCCATGACACGTGATCCACAACACTGGCAATGCATCCAACATTGCGGCGCCTGTTGTCGCTTGTGTCCTGAGGAGCGTCAGGAAGCTCTGGAGGCGTTGTCCGCAGATCAGCGGGATCAGTACCTCTCCATGGTCGGAGAGGACGGTTGGTGCATCCACTACGACAGTGGCGGCCGAACCTGTCGGATTTACGACGATCGTCCCGACTTTTGCCGCGTCAGTGCGTTGGGACAGTTGTTTGACGTACCCGATGACGACTTCGATGCGTTTGCCATCGCTTGCTGTCGTCAACAGATTCGGTCCAATTACGGCGGTCGCAGTGGTGTCATGCGTAAGTTCAACCGTTCGATCCGCGAGGGCAGCACACCCTGATGACTGACACCGGAGCCGATCAGCGTCCTGGCTTCACCACCGTGTTGCTCAGCACCTTCACCACGGTGTTTGTGGCTGAACTCGGTGATAAGACCCAGCTGGCGACTCTTCTGTTGTCAGCCCAGTCAGGATCACCTTGGCTCGTGTTTGTCGGCGCCGCAGCGGCTCTGATCGCGTCAAGTCTTGTCGGTGTTCTCGTGGGGCGTTGGCTGTCCCAGGTCCTGGCCCCCGAGCGGATTGAGCTCATGGCCGGAGTGCTCATGGTTGGGCTGGGCCTTTGGCTTGGGATTCAGGCCTGCCAGTCCCTGTTGCTGAACCCAGTGACCGCCTGAACCATGGATTTTCCTCTCCTCGTCTCAACGTTCCTCACGGTTTTTCTCGCAGAACTGGGTGACAAAACCCAATTGGCGACGGTGGCTCTGAGTGGCACCTCGAATCGTCCGCTTGCTGTGTTTCTCGGTTCGTCATCGGCACTGGTCCTGGCCAGTCTGATCGGTGCCCTCGCTGGGGGCTCCATTGCCGCTGTGATTCGGACCGATGTGCTGCAGCTGCTGGCGTCGATCGGATTTCTTGTGATCGGGGGTCGCCTGCTCTGGCCACTTGTCAGCCGAGATGGGGAACCGAGCGACGGAGAACCCGCCAAACAGGACTGAGTCCGATTGGCCGGACTTCTAAAGTCAGACACGTGCACGGTGTTGTCACGACTCCTCAGCGTCCGTCGTGTCCCACTGACACCCCCTCCCCCGATCTTGAAGATCGGTACCACCGCCTGTCCTGATGAAATTCAACGTTGCCGATCTGATCGATCAGCTCAATACCGCCACAGCGGTGGATCAGGCGACTCTGGCCAAGACCCTCAAGCTCACCAACAAGGCGGATAAACAGAGTCTGGAGACGGCCCTTGACGCCCTTGTTCGTCTCCAGATTCTTGAGCGTGACGAGGATCAAGCTCTGCTGCGGGCTGACCAGGGCGATCTGATCGAGGCCCGGTTGCGCTGCAGCAGCAAGGGCTTCTGTTTTGCCATCAGGGATGACGGTGGAGACGATGTCTACATCCGAGATCATCAGCTGAATCACGCCTGGAATGGCGATCGTGTTCTCGTCCGAGTGATTCGAGAGGGAGGCCGGCGACGATCCCCTGAAGGTGGCGTTCAATGCATCCTCGAACGAGCGACCACCTCACTGCTTGCCCAGGTTGAGCAGCAGGAGAACCAGCTTGTGGCAACGCCCCTGGATGACAGGGTGCTGGCCACGATCAAGCTGCCGGACGGCGACAGTCAATACCTCCAGGAGGAGCCCACAACCTCCGTGGTCGAAGTCCAGTTGGACCGTTACCCGGTGGCTCAGTTCCCTGCGGAAGGTCACGTTGCCCGTCAGCTTCCCCTCAATGGGGGCCCAGACGCTGATCGTGACCTTCTGTTGACCAAGGCTGGTCTGCACCATCCAACGTCGCAGCCGCGTGCTGCCGCCAAAACGCCTGTTGCCAAAGGCCGTACTGATCTCACGGACCAGCCCTGCCTGTTGCTGAAAAGCTGGGGCACTGCGGATGCGCCCTCGCTTCCGGCCGTCCATGTCCAGCCCCATGCGGGTGGATCACGTCTTTGGATCCATGCTCCCTCGGTGGCGGAACGCCTCGGTGCCGGCAGCACCGTGGATCTGTGGCTCAAGGACCGTGGTGAGGCCCTCTGCCTGGGCCAGAGCTGGCAACCTCTGCTGTCAACGGCTCTGATCAAAGCCTGTCAACTCAAGCCTGGAGTCACATCCGATGCCGTGACCGTGCGCCTGGACATCGATGCAGAGGGGGAACTCACCGACTGGGAGTTCATGCTCAGCACCATCCGTCCTGTGGCAGAAATTCAGCCTGATCACCTGGTGGCATTGGCCAATCGCAAGCCCAAGGCCAGGACTGTTCCTGCAGCGTTGAAAGGGATCAAGGATCAGCTCCCGCAGCTGGAGACGCTTCAGTTCTGCGCACGATCGCTTCAGGAGCGTGATCGCCGTCATGGGGTGATTCAGCTGGATCTCTCACTTCCACAGATTGATGAACTCGGCGATCTGATCTGGGCTGACCCATCCGGCCGCCGTCAACGCTGGTGCGATGCCATCAACCCAACCGACCCCCACTCCTGGTTGCAGCCTCTTCTTCGAGCGGCGGACACGGCCTGGGCTCTGCATGCCAAGGCGTTCCAGCTGCCAGGCCTGGTCCTGACCAGCTCGGATCCTGATGCCTCCACCCTCAACGATGTGGCCAAGACCGCTGTGGCCTTGGATCTTCCCCTTGAGCTCGACGACGAAGGAAGTCCGTCCGCCACGGAACTGTTGAGCGCATTCAAGGACGCTCCCCAGAGGCGCGTG
>JBGKDR010000266.1:0-6926 GCA_042954225.1 Parasynechococcus sp. | reverse complement strand
TCCGGAGCTTTCAGGCTCCAGTCGAAAGCGCCGGGATAGCGGGTCCAGACACCGTCGTTCTTCCAGCCGATCCGGGGCCAGAGCTGGTCGTAACGACCATCGAAGGACTGCAGCAATCGCCACTGAACGGAGAACCCGAAGCGACCCTGGGAATAGACAATCCAGAGACGATCCAGCGTCGCCAGATCCACACCGGACATCGGCGGCACTTCACTGAAATACACGTATCCACGACGAACCGCCTGGTCACCGGCCAGTTGGCGAAGAACAGCGCTGGTCAGTCGGTCCGCCTGCTCGAACTCCTCCAACAGCAAATGCTGTTGGAGTGGCTGGTAATCAATCGACAGCCCCGATGGGGTCTCGAGCCAGCTTGCGCTGGGGACAGCTGCAGGAACATGGCGCTGAAGAACCTGGAGCAGCCAGCCAGCCGCCCAGTCGTCCCCGCTGGGATCAAAGGGTTGAAACAAGGCAGAGCCCAATTCAGCGAGCTCTGCCGCGCGGGATTCAACACTGCGCAGAAGATTTCGACGCTGACGTGGATTCCCAGCTGCGAAGCGTTCGAGCAGCTGCTCGGCACTGAGGGTTGTCGAGGGGGAAGAACCGGAGAGCATGTTGGGCAGCCGGCCCTATCTGGATCATCGCTGGCCCACTATGTCAGGCATGGCAAATGTCCGTCGTGAATCGATCGAGGTCCTGCGTTCCCTCGAGGGCCCGGTGGTGGATGTTCGCAGTCCCTCGGAGTTCGCCAAAGGGCATTGGCCTGGGGCATGCAACATCCCCTTGTTCAGCGACGAGGAACGCGCCGAGGTCGGGACGACCTACAAACAGCAAGGGCGTCAGCAGGCCATTCAGCTCGGACTGAGCTTCACGGGGCCAAAACTGGCCACGTTGTCGGCGATGTTGCAGGACCTTGGGAGCTCCCAACCCCCACGGATTTACTGCTGGCGGGGAGGGCTGCGCTCCGGGAGCATGGCCTGGCTCGCTGATCTGCTCGATCTGTCCCCCGTGGTTCTGGCCGGTGGATACAAGGCCTACAGGGCCTGGGCCCAGCGCCAGTTCGATCAACTCTGGCCGATTCGTGTGATGGGTGGCCGCACGGGAACAGGCAAGACCGACCTTCTGCTTGCACTCCAACGGCGTGGCGTCGGCGTCGTGGATCTGGAGGGCCTCGCCCATCACCGTGGCAGCAGCTTTGGCGGCCTTGGCCTGGCCCCGCAGCCGAGCACGGAGCATTACGAGAACCTGCTCGCTGAAGCTCTGCAGAGCGAACGCGAGCGCGGTGCGAAGGCGATCTGGTTGGAAGCCGAGAGCGTTCAGGTCGGCCACTGCCGCATTCCCAAAGGGCTGTTTGATCAGATGCGAGTGGCCCCAGTGCTGGAGATTCAGCGCAACCTCAACGAGCGGGTGCAGCAGTTGGTCGACGTCTACGGCCAGCAGGGAGCAGGCGAACTCGCCGAGGCCACCCAACGCATCAGCCGACGCCTGGGGCCGCAACGCACCAAGGAAGCTCTTGACGCGATTGATGCCGCGGACTGGGAAACCGCCTGTCGCGCGATGCTCGATTACTACGACCGCTGCTACGACCACGAACTCTCGCGCTCGCCAGGACGAGACAGTGTTGATCTCAGCGGCATGACCGCAGATCAAGCCGCGGAGTGGCTGATCGAACGGAAGTTGATCGCAGCCTCCCCCTAGGATCAGCCATCCTCTTGGCGAGTCATGGCCGAAGCAGCAAAGGGCGCCGCAATCCAGTTCTTCCAGGGCGTGAACGAGCCGGTCGTGGCCGATATTCGTCTGACCCGCAGCAGAGACGGCCGCACGGGTCAGGCCACGTTCATCTTTGAACAACCCCAGGCTCTGGCACCAGAAACTCTGGGTGCTATCGCCGGCATGTGGATGGTGGACGAAGAGGGATCGATGGTGACCCGTGAAGTGAACGGAAAGTTCATCAACGGCAAACCCAGCGCCCTGGAGGCCACCTACACCTGGAAGACCCTGGAGGACTTTGAACGGTTCATGCGCTTCGCTGAGCGCTATGCCGCAGCCAACGGACTGGGTTATTCACAGAATCAAAATTCCGATCAGACTGACGCAGCGAATAACAACGCGGATTGACGCTGCCGAACTGGCTTGCTCTGACGGCGATCATCGCCATCTCCATTCTCTTCTGGAGCCTCCGTCAGTTTCTGCTTCTTCTGTTTGCGGGCCTGGTTCTTGCCATGGCCCTTTGCACGTTGGTTGGCAGCCTCAGAGAACGAAGGCCGATGCCAAGACCGGCCGCCCTGTTGTTCTGCCTGGTGGGCCTGCTCTGCACTCTCGCTTTGGCAACGGCGGTGGTTGTTCCGCCGTTCATCGATGAGTTTTCACTCCTCCTCACCAAACTGCCCAAGGCCGCCAGCACCTTGATCGAGCTTGGCGTCGGCAGTCTGGATGTGGTCAGTGATGCGATCTACGGCACCGATTCCCTGCCTGACCTGAGCGCGTTTCTCTCCGGTGATCTGTCGTTGATCCCCGATGGCGCAACCCTGGCATCCGGCGTCGGCAGCGGTCTGGTGGGCCTGCTCGGACTGGCCGGAAATGTCGGCAGCGGAACTCTCCAGCTGCTGTTCGTCATCGCCGTGGCCTTGATGATCAGCGTGCAGCCCGGTGCCTACCGCCAAGTCGGGCTTCAACTCGTTCCCTCCTTCTACCGACGACGAGCCGGCCGCATCCTTGACCAATGTGGAGACGCCCTCAGCAGCTGGATGGTGGGGGTCCTGATCAGCTCCCTGGCCGTGTCGGTGCTGTGTGGCATCGCCCTCACGCTCCTGGGGGTCAAACTCGTTCTGGCCAATGCGTTGCTTGCAGGGCTGCTGAACGTGATTCCCAATGTCGGGCCCACACTCAGCACGGTCTTTCCCATGGCCGTTGCCTTGCTTGATGCGCCATGGAAAGCAGCCGCAGTCCTGGGCTGCTACGTACTGATCCAGAACATTGAGAGCTATCTGATCACACCCTCTGTGATGCATCACCAGGTGAAACTGCTGCCCGGTCTCACGCTGGCCGCTCAGTTCCTGTTCACCGTGATTTTCGGGCCCGTTGGGCTGTTGCTGGCCCTGCCGATGGCAGTGGTGTTTCAGGTTCTGATCCGCGAGATCGTCATCCGTGATGTCCTCGATCACTGGAAGAAACGCCCAGCACTTCGGACGCGATGACAGGGCAAACCGTTCTCCTGGCTCTGCTCTCGGTCGTCCTGACCCTGCTGCTGTGGAATCTGCGTTGGGTGCTGCTGATTGTGTTCGGCGCCGTGGTCGTCTCGGTGGCACTGGATGTGCTGATTGCCGCCGTTCAGCGCCGGACCCGTCTGCAGCGCCCACAGGCCCTGGTCTTGGTGCTTGGTCTGCTGGTGGTGAGTGCTGCGGTGATCGGTCAGCTGCTGATCCCCGAGTTGTTTGAGCAGATTCAGCAACTGGGACGGGATCTCCCCCAACTCATCGACAAAATCTCAACCCTGATCGGCTCCGATCCGCGCTGGAGCGGTCTGAGCACCGGGATGACGGCGGAGTGGAATCTGGAGCGACTTCAACCACTGGGGGCTCAACTGCTTGGCTTCGCCGGTGGGGCTGCCAACTCGCTGATCCAGGTCTTCCTGATGGCATTGCTCGCTGTCCTTCTGGCCCTGGATCCCTCCGCACACCAGGGAATGGTGCTGGCGATCACGCCGCGACCGGCACGAACCGCGATGACGCAGTTGTTCGAGGCCTGCCGCCATGCACTGGGGGGATGGCTGAGCGGGATGACCCTGTCAGCAACCCTTGTGTTTCTGCTGACCTGGGCGGGTCTGGCCTTGCTGAACGCGCCGCTGGCCCTGCTGAGCGCGCTGGTCTGCGGCCTGCTGACCTTTGTTCCGACGATCGGTCCGACAGCCGCCACCTTGCTGCCAGCTGGACTGGCGCTGTTGCAGTCGCCGGAGCTGATGGTGTCTGTCCTGGTGTATCGGCTTGTTCTTCAGAATCTGGAAGCGTTTCTGATCACACCGCTACTGCTGCGACGGACGGTGAATCTGCTGCCGACGGTGGCTCTCACCGCACAACTTGGCATGGGAGCACTTCTGGGTTTGCCCGGTGTTCTTCTCGCCCTGCCCCTGGTGGTGGTGATGCAGGTGATCATGCAGACCGTCGTGGTTCAACAGATCATGGATCGCTGGAACTGAAGGCATCGTTGCCTGATCCAATACGGTGCTGAGAGGGCCTCATCCGCCATGGAGTACATCTTCAATTTTTCGCGGTACGAAGAATTAAGGCAGGCCGTTCTCGAGCTCAAACGCGACAACCTCGACCAAGATTCTCTGTTTGAGGAAGCACAGGATCTGTTCGAGTCGTGGTGGTCAACCACCCACAGCAAAGGAGAATGGAATGAAGACGTGAAACGCCAGACCTGGGAGTCGATCTGGAAGGAATTCGGATGCGGGGACAACTAGCGGTAACGCCGCCAGAGGGATGGGGAGGCCAACAGCACAACCACCGCGAGTAGGTGATAGCGCATGGTGAACAGGAGCGTCGTCAGCGTGACGTGATCCAGCAGCAGCAGCAGCTCCGTTCGTAGATCGAGAATTGCCAATCCGATCAAGAGCAGCGGAAACCAACGGGCCGATACGCCCCCACCGGCCCGCTGCTGTCTCAGATGGTCATCCACGACCTCGATCCCAGAGTGTGAGCAGCGAAGGGGCAAAGGCGATGCTCGACCAGCTGCCAACCACCACACCCAAGGCCAAAGCGATGGCGAACCAATAGAGGGTGAGACCCCCGAAGAAAATTAGCGCCAGCAACGGCAGCAAGGTGGTTCCACTGGTGTAGAGGGTGCGGGTCAGGGTCGCTGACACAGCCATGTCCACCTGCTCCTGCAGAGACAAGTCGGCATCGGAACGGCTGCGCTCGCGAATGCGGTCAAACACCACAACCGTGTCATTCACGGAGTAGCCGGCGATCGTCAGCAAAGCCACCGCAAACAGGCTGTCCACTTCAAGCTGAACCGCAAGTCCAAGCCAGGCGAAGACACCACAGACGATGATCACATCGTGCGCCAGTGCTGCCAGAGCAAGAAACGCATAACGACGGTCGTAGCGAATGGTGATGTAGACAGCGATGCCCGCGAAGGCCACCAGCAGAGACACCAAGCTGCTGCGCAGCAACTGCCCGCCCAGGGACGGGCCGATGGTGTCTACCGACTGACCTCCTTGCACGAAGGGGCCGGCAACATCCTCAAGACCGCTGATCACCGACTGGCCCTGAGCGGCACTCAGCGTTGGCAGGCGAAGCGACAGTGATTGCCCACCGTCCAGCAGCTGAACGCGAGAGCCATCGAGCTTCGGACGTGGATCATTGTCATCCGAAGGAAGCTCCAACGACTGAAGTTGGTCGGAGACAGCCGAGACCTGGAGCTCAGAGCAACGTTCGCTGTCGCCACAGGCCCTCTCGAGCTGAATCTGGGTGCCACCGGTGAAGTCCAGGCCTGGACGCAGGGGCGTGCCGAGCTGGAACGTACAGAGAACCAGACCGACCGCACTGATCAACATCGCAATGGCAGAGACCCACCAGACACGACTGCGGTTACGGCTGAGCGGAATCGAAACAGCCATGGATCAGGCGCTAGGAGACGAGAGTTGCCGAAGTGGCAGAAAATTGGCGGGCCGCCGCAGACCGGCATAGCCCATCAGGAACCGGAGCAGGGTTCTGGTGCAGGTGAGCGCAGTGAACAGACTGAGCACAACGCCGATGCCAAGGGTCGCGGCAAATCCCTTGACGAAGCCTGTACCGAGGAAGAACAGGGCGGAACAGCTGATCAGGGTGGTGAGGTGACCATCCACGATCGACGTGAAGGCCTGGGAGAACCCCGTGTCGATGGATCGGATCAAGGTGTTACCCCGGCGGAGTTCGTCTTTGATGCGCTCAAAGATCAGAACATTGGCGTCCACCGCCATGCCGATGCTGAGGATGAATCCTGCAATCCCGGGAAGGGTCAGGGTGACCGGGATCAAGCTGTAAACCGCCAGATTGAACAGGGCATACAGACTGAGGGCAACGACGGCCACAACGCCGGGCAGTCGGTACAACACCACCATGAACACGGCCACGAGGGCCAGACCAGAGAGGGCCGCCAGCAAGCTGCGGCGGATGTTTTCGGCACCGAGGGTCGGACCGATGGTGCGCACTTCAAGCACCTCGACGGGCAGTGGGAGTGAACCTCCACGCAGCTTGACTTCCAGCTCGCGTGCGGCCTCGGCTGAGAAATTCCCACTGATCGTGGCCGCTCCGCCAGTGATCCCAGCGGTCTCGAACTGAGGGCCAACGCTGGCTGCACTGATCACCTCACCGTCGAGAACGATCGCCAGAAGACGGTCGGTGCCGGCGATGGATTTCGTCAGAGCGGCAAAGGCTTCGGCACCATCAGCATTGAAGTTGAGGGTCACTTCCCAACTGCTTGGATTGTTCTGAAGCGGCTGACGACCGGCACTGACCAGATCCTGACCGGTTAACGCGGGCGGGGTCAGCAACGTCAGCAGCTGGGAATCCAGCTGGGTGATCAGGGCCCTGAGCTGTTCGTTCTCGGAACCGGTGGCACCGCCCAGTCCAAGACTGTCGCGGGCTTCCTTGAGCTGCTCCGGATCGAGCTCGGCCAAGGGCTCACCCCGCCGCTCCTGCTCTTCCCGTAGAGCCAGAACCGACTCCGTTCGATTGCGCAGACTCTGGAGCTGGCGGAAATCTGTTTCGGACCCCTCTCGGATGGATCGGAACTCCATCAGTGCGGTGTCACCGAGAACCCTGGCTGCCCTGGTGGGATCCTGTTCTCCGGGGAGTTGAAGAACCAATTGGTTCTCACCAACGGTCTGCAGGGTGGATTCAGCGACGCCGAGACCGTTGACCCTGCGATCCAGAACGATTTTCACA
>JBGKDR010000265.1:0-4679 GCA_042954225.1 Parasynechococcus sp. | reverse complement strand
CCTACGGGGAGGTCCTCAAACGGGTCCAAGGTGTCTGTCCTGATCCCCGTTACTGCCTGTAGGGTCAGCGCACGTTTTTTGGGGCATCAGCCCAAAAGCCACCCGATGACCCGCCGTCTCTCACGCCGCTCCACGGTCAATGTTCGGTCGGGTGTTCTCGGCCTGATCCTGGGAGTTCCTCTTCTGGCGGGCCCGGTGCTGGCCCAGGACGCCTCCACGGTCGGCGATGCCGAGGACCCGGTGGTGGAGACCGTGACACCGGACGAGCAACCTCGGGTGCTGATCTCCGAGGTGCTGATTGAGGGTCTGAGCGGACACCCGGAGGAGGACCGCCTTCAGATCGCTGCCTACGAAGCGATGTCCGTCCGTCCCGGCAACCGGGTCACCCGCGACGAACTCCAGCGCGATCTCAATGCCATCCAGGCCACCGGATGGTTCTCCGATGCCCGCATCACACCGGTGGATGGTCCGCTGGGAGTGCAGTTGGTGGTTCAGGTCGAGCCGTTCCCCAAGCTCACCAAGGTGACCTTCGATCCGGTCTCGGAGGATCTGCCCGAGGCGGTGATCGAGGAGACCTTCGCCTCTGATTACGGTCGTACCCTCAACCTCAAGAACCTGCAGCAGCGGATGAAGGCGCTGCAGACCTGGTTTGCCGATCAGGGCTATTCCCTGGCCCGCATCAATGGCCCTGAGCGTGTCAGCCCCGATGGTGAGGTGACGCTGAAGCTCACCCAGGGCACCGTCTCGGCTGTGGAAGTGACCTTCCTCAACAAGGAAGGCGAGGCCACCGATGAGAACGACGAGCCGATCCGCGGCAAGACCAAGCCCTGGGTCGTCACCCGGGAGATTTCGATCAAGCCCGGCGACCCCTTCAACCGAAACACCCTCGAGGCCGACATCCGTCGCCTCTACGCGACTCAGCTCTTCAGTGACGTCAAGGTCACCTTGCGTCCCAACCCCGAGGCACAGGGTGAGGTCGCGATCGTGCTCGGCATCATCGAGCAATCGACCGGTCAGCTGTCCGGCGGCCTGGGATACAGCCAGAGCCAGGGTGTGTTCGGTCAGGTTCAGGTGCAGGACACCAACCTGCTGGGCCGTGCCTGGAATGCCGGCCTGAACGTCACCTATGGCCAGTATGGCGGTCTGGCCAATCTCAATTTCACAGATCCCTGGATCTACGGCGATTCCCATCGCACCTCGTTCCGCGGTTCAGTGTTCTTGAGTCAGCAGGTGCCTCAGGTTTTCCAGAGCGAGGAAAACGGCAACATCCGCACGGTCAAGGACTACGACGACAACGGCAACCGCAACGCATATAACGTCCGCAACCACAAAAATCCGGCCGATCGCAAGTTCGGTTCCGTCAGCAAGGCACTCGATGCCTTCCCCGACAAGAGTTGGTTCGAGTACGAGGGCCAATCGATTGCCCTACGCAAGATCGGCGGCAATTTCTCGCTGTCGCGTCCGCTCAACGGTGGTGACCCGTTCAAGCAGACCCCCTGGACGGCTCTGGTGGGCATGTCCTTCGCCAATGTCCGCCCGATCAACTTCGCTGCGGACACCCGCCCCTACGGCGTCTCGACCAACAACTTCAAGAACGGTCGGGTCCGAAACGATGAGGTGATCTGCATCGCTTACAACTGTGCGGACAGCAACGACCTCGTCGGTGTTCGTCTGGCCACGACCTACAACACGCTGAACGACAGCCGCAATCCGACCAGCGGCAACTTCTTCAGCCTGAGCACCGAGCAGTTCGTCGGCATCAACGAGGATTCGCCGACCTTCAACCGCGTGCGCGGCAGCTTCACTCAGTTCTTCCCGGTCAACTGGCTGAAGATCCACAAGGGCTGCCGTCCCAAGCCCGGTGAGGCTGCCGATTGCAAACAGGCCATCGGTGTGCAGGTCAAGGCCGGCAAGCTTCTGGGTGAGGCTCCCCCCTATGAAGCCTTCTGTATGGGTGGTTCCAACTCCGTTCGCGGTTGGTACGACTGCGACATGGGTGTGGCCAAGGGCTTCGGTGAGATCACGATCGAGTACCGCTTCCCGATCATCAACATGTTTTCCGGTGAGCTCTTCGTCGATGCAGGCACCGACTTCGGCACCCAGAAGGATGTGCCCGGTAAGCCCGGTCTGCTGCTCGATAAGGACGGCTCTGGGGTGTCGGTGGGTACCGGTGTGATCGTGACCACGCCGGTGGGTCCCCTGCGTCTGGAGGTGGCCAGCAAGGACTTCAGCAGCGACTGGCGCTTCAATCTCGGTGTGGGCTGGAAGTTCTAGTGACCGTCTGGCCTGAGAGCTACGGCGACAGCTGGACCCTGGCCCAGCCAGTGGTCCGGTCGGGCATTGGTCTGCACAGCGGCCAGACCACCACGGTCACGCTGCGCCCCTGGGATGAGCCTGGATTTTTCATCCTCAGCGATGCTCCCGGCTCTGCACCGGTCCGGCTGGAGCCCAGTCAGGTCCGTGACAGTCAGCTCTGCACCACCCTTGATTTCGGCGCGCGTCGGGTGGCCACGGTCGAACATCTGCTGGCGGCACTCGCCGGCTGCGGTCTGAGCCATGTGGCGATCGAACTCAGCGGTGATGAGGTCCCTCTGCTCGATGGCTCGGCCCTGGGCTGGGTGGAGGCGATCGCTGAGGCGGGGCTGCAGCGGGCGGCGACGCCGCGCCCTGCGGCCCCCGAGCTCCAGCAGGCTGTCGTGCTCCATCGGGGCGCCAGCGTGATCACCGCCACCCCCGCCGATCGGTTCCAGCTGATCGGGGTGATTGATTTTCCCCAGCCCGCCATCGGCCGTCAGCAGTTTTCAATCGCCCTGACGCCGCAGGCCTTCGTCGATGAGATCGCCCCGGCCCGCACCTTCGGCTTCCGCGACCAGGTGGAGCAGCTGCGGGCAGCGGGGTTGATTCAGGGTGGTGCCCTCGACAATGCCCTGGTTTGTGATGGAGACCACTGGCTGAATCCGCCGCTGCGTTTCCCAGATGAACCGGTGCGCCATAAGCTGCTGGACCTGATCGGCGATCTCGCCCTGGTGGGCTTCCCCCAGGCCCAGGTCCTCGTGTATCGCGGGTCCCATGGACTGCATACCGATCTGGCCGCCGCTCTTCAGTCCGCCTGACGCTCCCGACCGCTTTGACCGAATCGACTGCACCGGAGGTTCTCCTCACCAGCGAGCAGATCGCAGGACTTCTCCCCCACCGCTACCCCTTTGCATTGGTGGATCGGGTCATCGCCCATGAGCCCGGTGTTTCGGCGACGGCGATCAAGAACGTCACGATGAATGAGCCCCAGTTCCAGGGGCATTTCCCTGACAGGCCGTTGATGCCTGGGGTGTTGATCGTTGAAGCAATGGCCCAGGTGGGAGGCCTGATCGTCAGTCAGATGCCTGATCTGCCCAAGGGGCTGTTTGTTTTTGCCGGCATCGATGGCGTGCGTTTCCGCCGCCCCGTGGTTCCGGGTGACCAGATCGTGATCCACTGCACCTTGACCAGCCTCAAGCGCAAGCGCTTCGGCAAGGTGAAGGCGGAAGCCAAGGTCGATGGCGAGCTGGTGTGCTCGGGCGACCTGATGTTCTCCCTGGTGGACTGAGGGATGGTTGTGCAGAACTCCATCACCATTCATCCCAACGCCGTCGTGGATGCCAAAGCCGAGTTGGCGGCTGGGGTGGTTGTGGGCCCCGGTGCCGTGATCGGACCGGAGGTGGTGATTGGTGAGAACACCTGGATCGGCCCCAATGCCGTGCTGGATGGACGACTGACGCTGGGGCGCGACAACAAGGTGTTCCCAGGCGCATGCCTGGGGCTCGAACCCCAGGATCTCAAGTACCGCGGTGCCAACACCGAGGTGGTGATCGGCGATGGCAACACCTTCCGGGAGTGCGTCACGATCAACCGCGCCACCGATGAGGGCGAGCGCACTGTCGTGGGCAACAGCAACCTGTTGATGGCCTATTGCCATCTGGGTCACAACTGCGAGCTGGGGGACAACATCGTGATGTCCAACGGCATTCAGGTCGCCGGTCATGTGGTGATCGAGGACCGTGCGGTGGTGGGTGGTTGCCTCGGCATTCACCAGTTCGTGCACATCGGCGGCATGGCGATGGTTGGTGGGATGACCCGTGTGGATCGGGATGTCCCGCCCTATTGCCTGGTGGAAGGTCACCCCGGCCGTGTCCGCGGACTGAACAAGGTGGGACTGCGGCGCAGCGGTCTGGCAGCCCGCAATGATGGCGCTGAGTTCAAGCAGCTCCAGGAGATCTGGACGCTTCTGTATCGCTCTGATCTGGTGATGGCCGAGGGCCTCAAGCAGGCGCGGCAGCACACTCTTCTGCCGGCGGCGGAGCATCTCTGCACCTTCCTGGAGGCCTCGATCGGACCGAAGCGCCGTGGCCCCCTGCCCGCGTTGGGTGGTCGCTGATGGTGCGGCTGCTGATCAGCACCGGTGAGGTCTCCGGTGATCTGCAGGGCAGCCTGTTGATCGCAGCGCTTCACCAGGAAGCGGAGGCCCGTGGAATCGCCCTGGAGATCCTGGCGCTGGGTGGATCGCGGATGGAGGCCGCCGGCGCTGAGCTGCTGGCGGATACCGCGCCAATGGGTGCGATCGGTCTCTGGGAAGCGGTGCCGCTGATTCTTCCCACCCTGCGCCTGCAGGCCAAGGTCGATCGCGTTCTCGCCAGCCGTCCCCC
>JBGKDR010000264.1:0-4310 GCA_042954225.1 Parasynechococcus sp. | reverse complement strand
AAGCTCAAGCCGGTCAAATCCGGCCTCAAGCAATCGGTTCTGCCAACGCTCGGCGACTCGCTTCCGTTGGTCGCTGTCGATGGCTCCCCAGCGCTGTCTGGACAGGCGCAGGCGGACGAAATCGCTGTCAGCAACTGGTTCAACCGCAAGCAGGAGCTGGTGGTCTTCCTGATTCTTCTGCAGCAAGGTCAACAGAGGGTCCTGGGGTGCAACAGCCGCGACGGGCTCAACGGGCACAACCGGGTTCTCAGGCGGAACCGGCTCAGGGTCCGGGTCCGGCTCGGGGGCCGCTGGCTCAGAGATCGGCGGTTCGACCACAGGGTCATCCATAGGAGTGGTCTCAACGACGGGGACCTCAGTGCTGGTCGCGGGAGGGGGTATCAGCTCTGTGGGGGTTGCCGTCAACAGAACAACGACTCCCACCAGAACGATCAACGGCAGCACAAGCACCAACGGCCAGAAGCTGGGAGCCAGATCCCTTGGCCAGAAGGCTGGAACGGAGAGCGAACCCTCGCGATTGCGACGCCAGAGTTCCTGTGCCCTCAGTCGGCAATCGGCAACGAGCGCAACCAAGGTGCGCCTTGCCTCGGACCAGGGGCTGACATAGGGAGCAGGGAGATCCCGAGTTGTCGGGACCTCGTCTTCAACCTGATCCTGATCAGGAGCCAAGGTCAGGCGCTACGTCGGCCGAACAGGCGATTCAGCGGATTTCGACCTGTGGATCTCGGTTGGATCGGCTCGATCTGAGCTGCCGCTGGGATCGGCTCATCGCTCTCGGACCGCGATGGATCGGCATCCTGTCCCTGGGAGAACTGCTCGACGACCGCCGCATCCGGCGTTGGCTCCTTGATGCCGCAGACATCGCGATACATCAGGTCGTATTCCACCGCGGAACGATCCCAGCTGTAATCCTGGGTCATGGCACGTTGTTGAAGCGTCTGCCAGCTGTCGCGATGGCGGTAGGCCTCCCAGGCACGCACCAGCGCTGTGTAGAAATCGACGGGTTCGAAACGGTCGAAGCAGAAGCCGGTGCCTACCCCGGCACCGGGGTCATAGGCGGGAACCGTGTCGACCAATCCACCGACCTTGCGCACGATCGGAATCGATCCATAGCGCATGGCCAGCAGCTGACTGATTCCGCATGGCTCAAAGCGGCTCGGCATCAGAAAGGCATCGCTTCCGGCGTAGATCAGACGGGAGAGATCGTCGTCGTAGGTCAGAAAGACGGAACAGCGCCCGGGATGCCGTGACGCCAGCTGCCAGAGGCCGGATTCCAGACCGCGATCACCGGTGCCCAGAACCACGATCTGGGTGTCGGTGTAGGCGAGCAGACGATCGGCCACCTGCAGCAGCAGATCCACACCCTTCTGATCGACCAGTCGGCTGACCATGCCAAGAACGAAGGCCTCATCCCGCACCTCCAGGCCCATGCGTTCCTGCAGGACGCGCTTGTTGATGGCTTTACCGCTGAGGTCATCAGCGCTGTAGGCCGCGGGAAGGGCGCGATCGGTGGAGGGATCCCAGGCGGCGAGGTCGATGCCGTTGAGAATTCCGCGTAACTTGCCGGAGACGAAGTTCAGCAGTCCATCGAGCTTCTCGCCGTATTCCGCGGTGCGGATTTCCTGGGCGTAGGTGGGCGACACGGCATTGACGCGGTCGGCGTACAGCAGGGCAGCCGCCATGGTGTGATCCCCCTGCATGTACCAGGGGCACCAGGTCATCCGATCCAGCTTCCAGCGCCAGGGCCCCTGGTACTTGAGGTTGTGGATCGTGAACACCGTGCTGATGTCCGGGTCCTGGTGCATCCACACCGGAATCATTCCCGTATGCCAGTCATGGCAGTGCAGCACATTCGGCTTCCAGACGTTCCAGGCGAATTCCGCCGTCGCACTGGCGAAGAAGGTGAAGCGCCAATCCTCGTCTTCTCCGCCGTAAATCCGCTCGGGATCAAAGACCGGGTGACCCACCAGATAAATGGTCATCCCATTGTCAGGATGACGGGTCTCGTAAACAGCAAATTCAGTCCCCATGGTCTGAGCACGCCAGATCGGCTCATCGGGGATGTCGAGAAGATTCCAGAGCTTGCTGTAGCCCGGCATGATCAACCGGACGTCGTGGTCGAGCTTGCTCAGGGCTGGGGGCAGGGAACCCACCACATCGCCCATTCCGCCGACCTTGATCATCGGGGCGCATTCCGCGGCAGCGAACAGGATGCGCATTGGGATGACTCTTCTTCCGGCGCAGCGACTTTATCCGCAAAAACCCGCCAAAAACGGACACAACGGCGTCAACTCAGGGCAGAACCGTCACCTGCATTCCCAACGACACCTGCCGATAGAGCGATTGAACGTCTTCGTTGTAGAGGCGGACGCATCCATGGGAGATTTCACGGCCCACCGTCCAGCGGTGAGGGGTGCCGTGAAAGCCCGTGGTGGTGCAGCCCTCGATCGTGATCCAGCTCTCCCCGTCATGGGCATCACGCCCCAGGCAGTCCTTGTGGAAGGCGATCCAGTGACTGCCCAGAGGGTTCTCAGCGCCCTGCTCCTCCACCCGCTGTCCGGTCACCGGATGGACCCAGATCGGATTGGGAATTTTCTCGAGGACCTTGAACGTTCCAGTCGGGGTCTCCCAACCCGGCATGCCGACGGCCACGGGAAAAGCGGTGCGCAGGGAGCCGTTCTCCAGCAGGAGCAGCCGGCGCTGGCCGCGCAACAGCACGATGTGACGATCGCTGCGATTGCGCAGGTCCGCTGGCACAGACGCCATCGCCTGCAACAACGAATCCATCGTCGCGGCACGAATCAGGGGCGGCAACTCCGGCGGAGGCAGGGGCAGCACGGCGGCGGGCGGCAACCAGCCCATGATGGCGAGGGTCAGGGCAGCCAGCCGATTTCCGTGAAATCGGGGTCGCGTTTCTCGAGAAAGGCATTGCGACCCTCGAGGGCCTCCTCCGTTCGATAGAAGAGGTGGGTCGCGTGGCCCGCCAGCTCCTGAATCCCGGCCTGACCATCGGTTTCGGCATTGAAGGCGGCTTTGAGGCAACGGATGGCCGTGGGGCTGTGCTGCAACACCTCTCTGGCCCAACGCACCCCTTCCGCTTCGAGCTGTTCGAGGGGAACGACAGCATTCACGAGGCCCATCTCCAATGCCTGCTCCGCGCCATAGCGCCTGCACAGAAACCAGATCTCCCGGGCTTTGCGCTGTCCCACCACCCGTGCCAGAAATCCTGAGCCATAGCCGCCGTCAAAGCTGCCGACCTTGGGCCCGGTCTGGCCGAAGACCGCGTTATCGGCCGCCAGGCTGAGGTCACAGAGCAGATGCAGCACCTGCCCGCCACCCATGGCGTAACCAGCCACGAGTGCAATCACAACTTTCGGCAGGGTGCGGATGATTCGCTGCAGATCCAGCACGTTCAAGCGGGGTAATCCGTCCTCTCCGACGTAGCCCCCGTCGCCACGGACGCTCTGATCTCCGCCGGAGCAGAAGGCATACCCGCCGTCCTCAGCAGGGCCGACTCCGGTGAACAGCACGACGCCGATTTCACGGTCGTCGCGAATGCGCGTGAAGGCATCACAGAGCTCCGCCACCGTCTGAGGTCGGAAGGCATTGCGTTTTGCCGGACGGTTGATCGCCACCCGGGCGATGCCATCGCAGCGGGCAACCAGGATGTCCGAATAGCTCCCCCAGGGTTGCCAATCCGCGGTGATCGGTCCTGGGAGTACCGGGGGCTGGGGGGCCATGCAGGCTCAATCACTCAGCAGCGCATTCTGGGCGCTGATCCGGAGCCGTTGACGCAGGCTGGCGTCGTGTCCGGCATCGGTACAGACGCGAAGCAACACGGGACCGTTGTCGCTCAGCGCTAATCCCCAGGCCAACGCCGCATCCAAATCCTCAAGGCAACTGATCTGCCGGGTCGGAATGCCATGGGCGGCCGCCAGTGCCAGGGGGTTCACCGCTTGCGGCATCGCGAACAGACGCTCGAAGCGCTTGGCTGGCGTCACCGGCAGCGTGAGTTGCTGAAAAATGCCTCCACCGGCGTTGTCGATCAAAACCACCAGCAGCGGCGGACGGTGTTGTGTGGCGTGAAGCCAACCATTGCTGTCATGCAGCAGAGCCAGATCACCACAGACCAGGACCAATGGCCCCGTCGACAGAGACAGTCCCATGGCGAGCGACAACGTGCCGTCGAGGCCAGAGGCACCACGGAAGCTGAAGCACGGCCGTGATCCCCTTGAAGAGCCTGGGCTGGAGCCAGACCAGGTCAACCAGTCACGCACCGGTGAGCTCGCGGCGAGCATCACCGCCCTCTC
>JBGKDR010000263.1:0-1745 GCA_042954225.1 Parasynechococcus sp. | reverse complement strand
CGTGGCGATCCCTACCGCTCTGCTGCACATCGCACTCGGTGTTGTTCTGTTCGTCGATCAACGCAGGAGATGGCGTTGATCGATTCGTTTGATCAGCGGTCGGCTGCGCAGCGGAAACCCATGTGACAAGTTGCCGTATCCAACGTCTGTCCCATCAGGGCAGACGGTCGGAAGCGATGGCAATAGTTGTCAGCACAGAGAAATGAGCCGCCTTTGATCACACGGCGTTCCTGCTCGCCGTCAGGGACCGCGTATGGCGTGGACGTCCATTCCCAGACATTTCCACAGACATCAACAAGCCCGTATCCATTGGCGGGAAAGCTGCCGACGGGGGACGTCCAAAACCAACCATCCGTTTCTTGGTTGACCCAAGGGAAAGGCCCCTGCCAGACATTGGCAAGCCAACGACCTTCAGGCGTTTTTTCAGAACCCCAGGCGTAGTCCTGATCAACCAGACCACCTCGGGCTGCAATCTCCCACTCATCAGCCGAGGGAAGTCGTTTTCCAGCCCAGTCGGCGTAGGCAAGGGCATCCTCGAAGGCGACATGGACAACAGGGTGCTGCATCAAGCCGTCAAGGCTGGTGTCTGGACCCTGGGGATGCCGCCAGTCAGCTCCAGCAATGAGGGCCCACCAGGACAGAGGTTGGCTGCGATCCACCGTCGGCGGAGGCGGAATAAAAACAACCGATTCAGGAATCTGTTCTTCAGGAGGAAGATCCGGATAGAGCGTCGGATCAGGGGGACGTTCTGAAACGGTCTGATAACCGGTGGCGTCAACAAATTGTTGAAACTCGGCGTTGGTGACAGGCGCCAGATCAATCTCGAATGAATCGATCGACACCTGTCGAGGAGGCGATTCCTCCGGGTAGAAGCGATCGGAGCCAACCTGATAATCCCCGGCCGGGATGGCGACCATTCCATCCCGGCGATTCGACGTGGAACCAGACCCCATCAGCCCTGTTTTGCGTCAGTGTCTTTGGGGTAGATCTGAAGGGTGACCTTGTCAATCTGACCGCCATAGGCGCTGTAACGACGGGGACCAATGGTCTTGATCGTGACCGCTGAGCCACGGTCGAGGCCGACATCGGCACCTTCATCAATGGAGAAGCGCGATGCAATCGTCTTCTCCATTCGACCCTCAGCGACCACCTCGCCGTTGAGTTTCAGGCGAAGATCAGCCCCTTTGCCGGTGCCACCACCGTCGTAATCAAGCTCGAAACGAATTTCCGACTTGCCAGCGGGCAAGGGCTTGTTGCTGGTCAGGGTGACCAGCTCTCCCATGTAGTTGTACGTGTAGGAAGGCCTGTTGTTTTCAACGTAAAGCGACCATCCACCGAATCGACCCCCCTGGGAGAAGATCACGCCATCTTCATCGCCACCTTTCACATCAACAAAGGCCGTCACGCTGTTCGAGACATTCTTCACATTGAGAATCGAGTCTTCGACCAGGTTCCAGGCAAAGGGATAGAGATCCATGGACGTGCGGTCACCCAACAGGGTCGGACGACCGGCAACGGAGGGAACAAGACGTTCCAGCAGACGATCATCGAGGGGCAGAACCTGATTCTCAATCGCCTCTTCCATGAACTTCTTCTTCAACGCCTTCAGGCGTTCCGGCTCCTGATCAGCGAGATTATTGGAAAGACTGAAGTCCTCGGTGGTGTTGTACAACTCCCAGCCATCATCTGCCGCAACGGTATTCATGCGTTCCGGAGCCATCCAGGGATACATGATTGTCGTCCGG
>JBGKDR010000262.1:0-1132 GCA_042954225.1 Parasynechococcus sp. | reverse complement strand
GAGCTGCGCCAGGAATTCATTGAGATCTACTGCGACCAGGGTCGCGACGAAGCTGGTGCATGGCTCAACACCAACCACGGACCGATCAGTGACGCTGAGCTTGAACACCGCCTTGGCCGTTATGGCCTGAATCCCTGTGGAGAAATCCTCGGCGCGGATTTTCACTGCAATCTGGCCGAGATTCACCTCAACCAGATCGACCCCAGCGACGAGCAGTCCCAGGAGGATGCATTCCGTGCCGGAGCGCTCTCGGTGGCCTGTCTGCTCAACCATCGCTTCGAGGTTGAGCGTTACCGCCAGAGCCGGGAGTGGGATCCGATTGTCGGCGTGAGCTTCACAGGACTATTCGACTTTTTTGTGCACGCTTTCGGCACCGAATGGCTCGAGTGGTGGCAGGCCGGCCGACCCGATACAGAGCAAGGACGCGCGTTCAAGTCCAAAGAAGCGAGCTACCTCAGCCGCTGGAAAGCCATCGTCAACGAGACCGTCTGGGATTACTGCGATCGCCATGGCCTGCGGCGTCCAAACCGTTGCACCACCGTGCAACCTGCCGGCACCAAAAGCCTTCTGACGGGCGCTGCACCTGGTTGGCATCCGCCCAAGGCTCAGCGGTTTATCCGTCGGATCACCTTCCGCAAAAACGATCCCGTGGCCATGGCCTGCATGGACTACGGCTACACGATCGTTCCCTCGCAGTCCGATAAAGACGACGAAGGCAGGCTCCTGAACGATCCGTTCGACCCCCGCTGCACCGAGTGGCTGGTGGAAATTCCAACGGAAGTGAGCTGGGCCAATCTGCCCGGAGCCGATGCTGTCGACATCAATGGCTTCTCGGCCATGGCGCAGTTTGACTTCTACATGCAGGTCCAACAGCACTACACAGCCCACAACACATCAGCGACGATCGAGTTCCGCGAAAACGAGATCGATGCATTGTCCGAGGCTCTGTATCAGGCCATGCAAAACGGCGATGGGTACATCTCAGCAGCGTTGCTGGCGCGTTTTGATGCCAACGCCACCTTCCCGAGGCTTCCGTTTGAACCGATTGATGCTGCCACCTATGAGTCGCTGCAGGCTGATGTGGTGAAGCGTCGCGTTAGCACCGATTTCTTCGAAGCCCTGCAGCGTTACG
>JBGKDR010000261.1:0-1786 GCA_042954225.1 Parasynechococcus sp. | reverse complement strand
TACTCGGCGACGCGTCAGCAAATCAGACCCTGCGTGTGATCACCGGTTCACTGCTTGCCGGTGCTGCGATGTCACGGCTCAGTCCGTCGATCACCCAGCCGCTGATTGCTCTTCTCCGGAGTGTCAACAGCACATCTGTTCAGGTTCTCAACATCGTGTTGAACCTGGCTCCACTGGTTCTGATTTTCCTGATTTCCGGCGCTGTCTCAACAATCAATGCTGAGATTGTCGTTGCTCTTCTCAATTTCACGATCTGTGTTTTTCTTGCGGCTGTTGCCTCACTTGGGATTTCCCGTCTGATCTTTCGTCGGTTCACGTCAACACAGGAGCGTGAAACCTTGAAGGAAAATCCGATTGACTCTGTCTTTCTTCTGGCCTTCTCGACAGGGTCCAGTATGACCTCCTATTCCCTCATGTTCGAGACCATGAAGGGTATGGGCCGAGATGAATCAGAAGTGGAAGCTTCAGCATCTCTGAGTTTGCTGATTGCCCAAATCGGCAACATCACCTACAGCGTGATTGCCGTCATGTTTGCACTCAACCTTTACAACGTTCCCCTCACGCCTCCAACGCTGTTTCAGGTTCTGGTGCTCGGCATTGTCACCGGATTTTCAGCAGCTGGTCTGGATGGTGTTGCCGTTGTTCCAACCATTGCCGCCGCTCTTTTGTTCTTTCAGGTTCCGTCGCCACCCGTTCTGGTTCTCCTGATTGCGATTGATCCGATCCTGACCCTGCCTCGCGCCGCGACAACCAGTGCCCTGGCCATGGCGATCACCGTGATTTCGTCTCAACGTCAGACGTCGTCAACGTCTTTGGAGTCATCCTCGACCGCGCACTGATCAGGCTTGCCAGCAGGATCAACCCACCTCCCAATGCCGTTGTGGTGCTGAGCTGTTCGTTAAACCACAACCACCCCCACAACGCGGCAAACAACACTTGGATGTAATTGATCGTTGTCGCCTGTCCTGCTGGCATCAACCGCAGTCCTTCTGTGACCCAGATCTGCCCCATCTGCGTCAACAGTCCCACGCCGATCAACCAGATCAATTCTTCCCCTGTTGGGATGACCCCGCGGCTTAAAACTCCAGGCAGTGTCACCGGGATTGAAATCAATGGGAAATAGAAAATAATCACCAGAGGGTGTTCTGTTCGGCTCAAACGTCGAACGCAGATGTAGGCGATTGCGGTACAAAACGCTCCCGCGACCCCTACCAGTGCTGGACCCAGCGGCAGTGCCGCTCCGGTCTGACCCAGCCAGCCCGGTTGAACCACCATCACGACCCCAAGCCAGCCCAACGGCAGGGCCACCACGATCAAGCGTCCGATTTGTTCCTTCAGGACAAGGGCTGCGGCGGCGGCAGTGAAGGTCGGATAGGTGTACTGGAGGACGGTGGCTGAGCCCAGGGGCAATTCTGCAATCGCCAGGAAAAAGCAGAGGAGCGCCACGGTTCCAGCGCTTCCCCGCAGCACCAGGCCCCATCTGTCGTTTCCCCAAGGGGACAATCCCTGTCGACGCAGGGCCAATGACGTGATGGCCAGGCTGATCAGCGCCCGCGCCAACACAATTTCCTCGACCGGCAGCCGACCTCCGAGCTGTTTCACGCACACCGTCATCAGGCTGAAGGCCAATCCGCTCAACACCAGAGCTCTGGTGCCTCGTTGTGCATTCCCCATCGCCCTGCCGATCCGTCCAGTTGCGTCTCACCAGCCGAGCTTGTCAGAAGCTGTTCATCTGGACTGATCGCCATTCATCGATCAGACTTCCGTGATGGCCAGCCCCCGCCTT
>JBGKDR010000260.1:0-3309 GCA_042954225.1 Parasynechococcus sp. | reverse complement strand
GTGTGTCTTCAGCCCGAGGACTCCATAGACCACATGAACACCGGACCGTTCCAGTTGTTTGGCCCATTGAATGTTGTTGTCTTCGTCAAAGCGGGCCTTGAGTTCCACCAGTGCCATCACCTGTTTGCCGTTTTCAGCGGCACGGATCAGGGCTGCAATGATCGGCGAATCTTTTGACGTTCTATACAGCGTCATCTTGATTCCGGCGACCTGAGGATCGTCAGCGGCCTGGTTGATGAACTCTTCAACCGTGGTTGAAAACAGGTCGTAGGGATGGTGAAGCAGGATGTCGTTGCGACGAATCACCGAGAAGATGCTTTCAAATTCTTCGGGTTTGATCGCACCCTCTTCGATCAGGTGTTGCTGGGACCGGGAGACTGCAGCTGGCGTCTGGCCGGTGTGGGTTTTGCTTTTCAGCTTGGGTAAGGGAAGACTGGTCAGGCTGAAGAGATCATCGAGTCCCAGGGGGCCGTCGATGACATACACGTCGTCCTGCTCAATCGCCAGGCCGGACTTCAGCAGTTCCACCACGTCATCTGGCATTTCGTTGGGAACCTCCAGGCGCACGACTTCCCCACCGATCCGGCGTTTGCGCAGTCCCTGCTCCAGGGCGAGCATGAGGTCATCGGCTTCCAGATCGCGCAGCTCCAGGTCGGCATCCCTGGTGACACGGAAGAAGTAGTGCCCCTCGACGCACATGCCGGGGAACAGCATTTCCAGATTGAACGCGATCACCTGCTCCTGAGGAATCGCCGTGTGAATGGGTTTCTGGCGGCTGCGGCTCAGCTCTGGCGGAATCGAGACGAAGCGCGGCAGATTCTTCTGGGGGACTTTCACCCGGGCGAATTGTTGCTGTCCGGTTTCCGGATCACGGATCACCGCCGCCACATTCAGGCTCAGATTGCTGACAAATGGGAACGGATGGGCTGGGTCAACGGCCAGGGGCGTGAGCACCGGGAAGACGGATGACTGGAAATAGCGACGGACCCAGTCGCGTTGAGCCTTGTTCAGCTGCTTGTAATCCAGCAGTTGAACGTGGTGCTCGCGCAGTCCGTTTTTCAGGCGTTGTCGGTAGTGCTGTTGCTGCTGTTGCAACAGGGGAATCAGGTGCTGACGGATGGTCAGCAGCTGTTCCAGAGGCGTCTTTCCGTCCTCACTCTTCGTGGAGACCCCGGCTTCCACCTGGGACTTCAGTGATGCCACCCGCACCATGAAGAACTCATCCAGGTTGTTGCTGAAAATGGCGCTGAATTTGGCCTGATCCAGCAGGGGTGTGCGCTCATCGAGGGCCTGGGCCAGCACCCGCTGATTGAAGGCCAGCCAGCTCAGCTCACGGTTGATGTACAGATCCGGGCTGAGCGCAGCGGAACACATGGATGCTGTTGTTGAGTCGTCTGACCTGTCTTTGAAACGTAGCAATCAACTGCGTTCAGATCGGCTCCTGGTCCGTTGACAGAGGACGTCCGGCGACGAGGGCGATCACGATGACCAACAGTGTTGCGGCAACGACGAAGGGACTGGTTGGTCCACTGAGGTCATAACTGAGGCCCGCCAGAGGAGGACCAAGAAACGACCCGAGGCTCTGCAGGGCTTGCAGGCTGCCGAGGGCTGCCCCCTGACCTTCATGGTCAAGTCGTCTGGAGACAAGGCTGCGCAGGCTTGGTGTCACCAGTCCAGTGCCGAGGGCGAGGATTCCGACAGCGACGAAAATGACACTGGGCCGTTCGGCGGAGCCCACGCTGGGAATCAGCAGGCAGCCGGCAATGACGAGTCCCAGGCCGCCAAGGGTCAGGCGCCATTCGCCGAAGCGTTTCACCAGTGGGCCGATCAGCCCGCCCTGGACCACCGTCGCGACCACACCCACAACAAGAAAGGCGAGGGTGGCGAGCTCCGGCCCCCAACCGAAGCGTTGTTTGAAATACAGCACCAGGATTGCCGTGAACCCGTTGAAGGCCAGAAAAAACAGGAAAAAGGCCGCGCAGAGCTGACCCACGCTGGGATTGATCAGCACTTTTCCAATCCGGGACAGGGGGTTCAGATCCCGCCGACGGGGCAGGGTGCTGCGGGCTTCGACCGGATGGGTTTCGGGCAGCAGCAGGAGCACCACGGCAAGATTGACAACGGCGAAGGCGGTGGCAACCCATACGGGCACAGGCACGGCGATCCGAGCCAGCTGTCCGCCGATGAAGGGCCCGAGGATGAAGCCGAGTCCGAAGGCCACACCGATCAGCCCGAAGGCGCGTGCGCGTTTGTCCGGGGGACTGATGTCCGCCAGCACAGCCCCCGCGGTGGCCGCTGTGCCTCCGCTGACGCCATCGATGATCCGTGCTGCGAACAGCAGAAGCAGAGGCAGGCTGGAGCCGGCTGGCCAGGGGAGACTGACCGTGATCGCGAAAAGGCCCAGGCCGACCACGGATCCAGCCACGCAGGTGGCGATCACCGGGCGACGACCGTAACGGTCACTCAGGGCGCCGATCAGCGGAGTCACCAGGAACTGCGCCAAGGCGTAGCTTCCCGCCAGCAGTCCCAGGGTCCGTCCGTCCGGTGCGAACTGGGCCAGAAGAAAGGGCAACAGCGGGAACACGATGCTCTCGCTGAGGCGGTCATTGAGCAGCGTCAGGAAAGCGCTCAGCAGGGTCGGTATCCGGAGGCGCTGCAATGCGGCCAGCATGCGATGGAGACTCACACTCCCATAACCGAGGTTGATGGCTCTGCGCCCTGTGGGTCCTGCCGATGCCGATCTGCTCCGGCAGATCTACGCCGACGCGATTGAACGTCAGGCCCCAGGTCTGTATTCATCCGATCAGGTTCAGGCTTGGGCGTCCCTGGCTTGGCTCCCAGGGGTCCTGGACCGCACTCTGCTTGAGGGTGTCGGTTGGATCAGTGGAGCGGATGAGGCGTTTGCCCTGCGTTACCCGCGGGATCGCTTGGCGTTGCTCTACTGCTGTGGGCGGGCGGCACGGCAGGGTCACGCGTCGAAGCTGCTGAATCAAATCGAAGCGGATGCCCGCGCTGATGGGGTTGCGGAACTGCGCACGGAAGCGAGTCAGCTCAGTTGCCCCTTGCTTCAACGGCGGGGTTGGCGGGTTGTCGCTCCAGAAACCATCTCGATTGCTGGCGTTCTTTTCGAGCGTTATCGAATGGTCAAGTCGTTACGCCAAGACTGCAGCTGATCAAGTGCCTGACGTGCACCGCCTGTTTCGAGGGCACGGTCGGCTTGCATCAAGCCGTCTTCCAGGCTGGACGCCCGACCGGCGAACCACAGGTAAGCACCGGCATTCCAGCGCACGGCCTTGAGCAGTGGCCCCG
>JBGKDR010000259.1:0-9543 GCA_042954225.1 Parasynechococcus sp. | reverse complement strand
GGTGATCCCCAGGCGCAGACCGGTTGGGTTGATTTTGTGTCCCATCAGTCAGAACCTCGGGGGTCAGGAATCGGTCTGAGCTGCCACAGCAATGCTGATGTGGCAGGTCTGCTTCTTGATCTGGTAGGCGCGGCCTTGGGCACGCGGCCTGTAGCGCTTCATGGACGGGCCCATGTCGGCGCTGGCCTGGGAGATCACCAGGGAGGAGGGATCAAGGCCCAGGTTGTGCTCGGCATTGGCCACCGCGGAGCGAAGCACCTTGGTGATCGGTCCGGTGGAGCGGTAAGGCATGAACTCGAGCATGATCAGCGCGTCGCGGTAGGTGCGACCCCGGATCTGGTCGAGTACACGGCGCACCTTCGACACGGAACCTCGGATGAAGCGTCCGTGGGCCTGTGCAGTAGGTGCCGTGGGAGTTGACGTGGTCATGGCGTCAGCGGCCTCCTTTCTTGTCTTTGATGTGGCCCTTGAAGGTGCGGGTGGGTGCGAATTCACCCAGCTTGTGACCCACCATCTGTTCCGTGATGAACACGGGGATGTGGGTTTTGCCGTTGTGAACGGCAATGGTGTGGCCGATCATCATCGGCAGGATTGTGGAGGCCCGAGACCAGGTCTTGATCACCGATTTGTCATCGGTTTCGTTTTGCTTTTCAACCTTGCGAAGAAGGCTGTCGGCAATAAACGGGCCTTTTTTGAGTGAACGTCCCATAGCGGTTTAAGCAAGCAGCAAATCGATGGTTGGCATCAGGAATCGCGTCCGCCACGGCTCCGCTTGGAGGTCTTACGACGCTTCCGGAGCACGTATCGGTTGCTGGGCTTGTTCCGCTTGCGGGTCTTGAGACCGAGGGCGGGTTTGCCCCAGGGAGTCACCGGACCGGAGCGACCGATCGGTGCACGACCCTCACCACCACCATGGGGGTGATCGCAGGGGTTCATCACACTGCCTCGGACCTGCGGGCGACGGCCGAGCCAACGGCGACGACCTGCTTTACCCAGGCTGGTGTTGCGAACTTCAGCGTTGCCGACTTCGCCGAGGGTGGCGTAGCACTCACGACGCACGAGGCGAACCTCGGTGGACGGCAGCTTCAGGGCGACGTAATCGCCTTCTTTTGCCATCACCTGAGCGCTGGCACCGGCTGTACGGACCATCTGGCCACCGCGTCCGGCGTAGAGCTCAACGCAATGAACACTGGAGCCGAGGGGAACCGAGGACAGCGGCATGGCATTGCCGCTTTCGATCGGAGCATCGGGTCCTGAGACAACGGTCTGGCCGACCTGGACCCCGGCGGGAGCCAGGATGTAGCGCTTCTCGCCGTCGGCGTAGAAGAGCAGGGCCAGCAGGGCGTTGCGATGCGGGTCGTAGTGGATGGCTGCGACCTTGGCCGGTACGCCGTGCTTGTTGCGGCGGAAGTCGACCACGCGGTACAGACGCTTGTGACCGCCGCCGCGGTGGCGGCAGGTGATCACACCACGGTTGTTGCGACCCTTGCGGCGGTGCTTGGCGACCACCAGGGTGCGTTCCGGCTTGCGGCCGGTGACTTCACTGAAGTCGGTGACCACCCGGGTGCGTGTTCCGGGGGTGTAGGGGCGGTAATTACGGATTGCCATGACGATTCAGACCCCTCAGGACTCAGGGAAGAGTTGGATTGAGTTGCCTTCCGCCAGGCGCACCACGGCTTTCTTCACCTGGGCACGTTTGCCGGCGAAGCGGCCCATCCGACGGCTGCGTCGGGGAGGGTTCATGGTGCTGATGCCGGTGACCTTCACATCGAACAGCTGCTCAATGGCAGCTTTGATGTCAGGCTTCGCGGCGCGGTGGTCAACCTCGAAGGTGTACTGATTCAGCTCGAGAGCGCGGGTGGCTTTCTCCGTGATCAGCGGGCGACGGATCACATCCGCCAGACGTCCTTGGAAACGCTCAGTCATCGGCGTAGACCTCCTGGATGGTTGCAAGAGCGTCCTCGCCCAGCACCAGGGCATTGGCGTGGAGCAGATCGAAGACGTTGAGCTGATTCGCAGCGATCAGCTTGACCTTCTCGAGGTTGCGGACGGACCGGCGAACCACATCAGAAGGTGAACTCAGAACGATCAGCACCTTGGCGTCAGCGGCGATGCCGAGACGTCCCAGAGCATCCGTGATTTCACGGGTCTTGGGGGCCTCGAGCGCACTGCCGAAGTCCTTCACCACAGTCACGTCATCGATGCGGGCCATCAGCGCGGTGCGCAGGGCCAGACGACGTTCCTTGCGGTTCATCGCAAGGTTGTAACTGCGGGGCTTCGGTCCGAAGACGATGCCGCCACCGGGGCGCAGGGGGGTGCGGATGGAACCCTGACGGGCCCGACCGGTGCCTTTCTGCTTGTAGGGCTTGCGACCGCCACCACGGACTTCTGCGCGGGTGAGGGTGCTTGCCGTGCCCTGACGGCTGTGGGCCTGCTGACGCAGAACCGCACGGTGCATCAGATCAACGGCCGTGGACTCCTTGGCCACTTTCAGATCAAGGGTCGCCGAACCGGCTTCCTTCCCTTGCCAATCGCGAACAACACAGCTGGCCATCACTTACCTCCTTGAGCGGCTTTGGCGCCGACCCGATTCGCAGGACGAATGTTCAGAAGTGCACCGGGCTTACCAGGGACGGATCCCTTCACCACAAGAAGGTTGCGCTCGGCATCGATCTTGAGGATGGTCAGGCCGCGGGTGGTGATCTTCTTGCCGCCGTAGCGGCCGGCCATCCGCTTGCCGGGATAGATCCGACCGGGAGTTGTACCCGCACCGGTGGAACCCGGTTCACGGTGGTTCTTCGAACCGTGGGTCATCGGACCACGGCTGAACCCGTGGCGCTTCTGATAACCGGCGAAACCGCGACCGACAGTGTCACCACTGACATCGACTTTCTGACCAGCTTCGAAATCGCCGACGGTGACATCACCGCCCAGTTCGAAGCCATCAACGGCGTCGACCCGGTATTCGCGGAGATGACGAAGAACGGATTCACCTGACTTGGCCAGGTGTCCCTTCGCGGGTTTGTTGATCAGTTTTTCGCGCGTGTCGCCGAAGCCGATCTGCACCGCGGAATATCCGTCGGTGTCGTTGTTCTTGATTTGGGTGATCCGGCAGGGACCAGCTTCGATCAGGGTGACCGGAACTGCTCTGCCCTGCTCGTCGAAGAACTGGGACATGCCCAGTTTCTTCCCGAGAATGCCGATTGACATGGGAGGAGTGAAACGCCAGCTGGACAACCGCCGACCGATAAATCGGACGGGGCATGACGTGCTGATCGGTTGGACGCAGTCGGTTTCGAATTCGATGTCGATCAGAGACCGACAAAGATGAAGTTCGAAGGAGCTAGCGACGATTCAGCAAGGCTGGGACTTAAGGCTCTGCGCGAACGCTGAGAACTTCAGTTTCCCGACGACTGCACCCGACGATGCAGAGGTTCTGGCCTGGGGATCCAGCGCTATCGCTGGATCTGTCCTGAGCTCTGGAGGCCCGGCTAGCGGACGGGCACAGAAATGCAGAACAAACGATGAATTTACATCACAGGGGTTCCCCCTTTCCCGTTCCCTGGATCTGCTGCCAGACTCTCCGCCAGATCTGGACCTCCCATGCCTCTGCTTCTCACCGGTCGGGGATTTCGCCGCGATCTTGAAGCCAGTGGATGTCTTGCTGTTCATGCCCCACTGGAGGGAGGTGCCGAGACGCGTCTGCTGCGTCGGCTGAGGGGTGCGGGCTACCGCACGCGGATGACTTCAGCACGTGGTCTTGGCGATCCCGAGGTGTTCCTGACCCAGAAACATGGCGTTCGTCCTCCCCATCTCGGACATCAGAGCGTGGGCCGTGGTGCCGCGGTCGGTGAGGTTCAGGAGGTTGCGCCCCAGCTTGGCGATCTTTTTGATGGAAACGACCCAGTCGCGCTTTGGTTGCTGGAGGGGCAGGTTCTTTCACGGTCTGAACTTCAGTCGCTCTGTGACCTCTGCCGCCGTGAGCCGCGTCTGAAGATCATTGTGGAAATGGGTGGTTCGAGGACCCTGAAATGGCAGTCGATGACCGATCTGCTGCAGGGCTGACGCCGGACCAGGCTCTGCATGAGGGCCGCTGGGTCAAGTTGATCTGCGGAGCGAGCAATCAGGATCTGCCCTCGATCACCGATCTGACGGCTGTGTACGCCGCTGCAGGTGTGCACTGTGTCGATGTTGCCGCCGATCCCGCCGTGATCCGGGCGGCGAGACTCGGTCTCGATTGGGCTGAACGGAGGTTCCAGCATCGCCCCTGGCTGATGGTGAGCCTCAGTGATGGCGTCGATCCGCATTTCCGCAAAGCGTGGTTTGACCCTGAACGCTGCCCAGCAGATTGCCCAAGGCCCTGCGCCAGGGTCTGTCCTGCCGATGCCATCCCTGAGCACTCCGGTGTGGATGAGCAACGTTGTTACGGCTGTGGGCGTTGTCTGCCGGCTTGCCCGCTTGGACTGATTGCTGAGCGTGAGTATCGGCTGCCAATCGCTGCGGTGGCGGCTCTTCTGCAGCAGGAACGGCCCGATGCCGTTGAAATTCACACCTCGCCAGGACGGATCGATGCCTTTTCGGAGGTGGTCGACGCGCTGGCTGCATCGCGTTGGCCGCTGCAACGGGTGGCGGTGAGTTGTGGCATGGAGGGCCATGGCATCGACAGGGATGGTTTGGCTGTGGATCTCTGGCGTCGTTTTGTCCATCTGCGTCGCCATCGCTTTCTGCCGCTCTGGCAGCTGGATGGTCGGCCGATGCGTGGCGACATCGGTGCCGGCACATCTCGGGTCGCCGTTCAGCTCTGGCGCGCGCTGCAGCCGATTGCTCCCCCCGGACCGTTGCAGTTGGCCGGGGGAACCAATGCGGCAACGCTTGGGCATCTACGGCCGGAGGAACGACCTGCTGGCGTGGCCTTCGGCGGTATGGCCCGACGCCTGTTGCTGCCATTGCTGCAGCAGGCGCATCAGCGGGGAACCACCCTGCGGGACTGGCCTGAGGGATGGACAGAAGCCGTCGTGTTGGCGAGGGGATTGATCACGCCATGGAGCGGTCGACCGTTGTTGGACCACAGCTGCTAAAAGGCAGGTTGACCGGATCGCCATGACCACACAGCGGATCACTGACGATCTTGTCCGTCTCCTCGATCTGTTGCCCGAGGCTGTTCAGCAGCACCTCGCCACGGATCAGAGCCGTGATGGCTTGCTGGAGGTGGTGCTTGATCTCGGTCGCGTCCCTGAAGCGCGTTACCCGGGGCGTGCCATACCGATCGGAACCGCTCCGTTGAGTCGCGACGATCTGGATGCTGTCGTTGAGCGCGTCGGACGCTTCGGTGCCGACAACCGCGCCGGCATTGAGCGCACGCTGCATCGCATCAGCGCCATTCGTAACCGCCAGGGGGTTGTGGTCGGCCTGACCTGCCGGGTCGGGCGTGCGGTGTTCGGAACGGTCGCCATGGTGCGCGATCTGCTCGATGGCGGGCAGTCCCTGTTGTTGATGGGTCGCCCGGGTGTCGGCAAGACCACAGCACTGCGTGAGATCGCCAGGGTGCTTGCGGATGACCTGCAGCGCAGGGTGGTTGTGATTGACACCAGCAATGAGATCGCTGGAGATGGGGACGTGCCCCATCCCGCGATCGGTCGCGCCCGCCGGATGCAGGTGGCCCGTCCTGAGCAGCAGCACCAAGTGATGATCGAGGCTGTCGAGAACCACATGCCTGAGGTCATCGTCATCGATGAAATCGGGACGGAACTGGAGGCTCAGGCGGCGCGCACGATTGCTGAACGCGGGGTGATGCTCGTGGCCACGGCCCACGGGAACGCCCTGGCCAATCTGATCAAGAACCCCACCTTGAGCGACCTGGTCGGTGGGATTCAGTCGGTCACCCTCGGGGATGACGAAGCCCGACGTCGACGCACGCAGAAAACGGTTCTGGAACGGGCTGCTGAGCCCACGTTCCCAGTGGCGGTGGAAATGCACAGCCGCCATTCCTGGGCGATTCATGTGGATGTCGCCACAACCGTTGATCTGCTGCTGCGCGGCCAGACGCCCGTCGTGCAGCAGCGACAGCTGCAAGGCGATGGTTCCGTGCAGTTGATCGATCCCACCCCTTCCCGCAGTCCACGCCGCCCGCAGGCTGCCGCACGACCGCGGTTGGCAGCCGTTCCGATGCCTTCTCCGGTCACCCTGCGCGCCGAACCGGATGATTCGGTCGACGACGAGGAGGCTGCTGCTCCGACACCTCCGTCGACGATGCAGGTGCTCTGTTGCGGCATCACGCCAGAGCTTGTGGAGCAGGTGGCCCGGCGTCATGGCTGGCCCGTGGCCCTTGTCGAGGACCCTGCCGAGGCGGATGTCGTGCTGAGTGTGCGTCAGGGGCTGGGGCGTGAGCCGTCTCTGCGTCGTCAGGCCAGGGAGCTCAAGGTCCCGATCCTTGTGATCAAGACCGACTCCTTCGCCCAGGTGGAGCGGGCTCTGGATCGTCTGCTGTCCCGTCGACGTGGTGATGGCCCAGCGGACGCGCTGGGCGACGCCGGAGCCCATGACGATGCCCTGGCGGCGCTGGAGGAATGCCGCCTGGCCGTCGAGCAGGTGGTGGTGCCTCAGGGGCGCCCTGTCGAGCTGCTGCCGCGCTCCAGGCGCGTCCGCGAGATGCAGGTGGATCTGATCAACCGATACAAGCTGCGAAGCGATGAGTTCGGCTCGGCTGAGTCGTGCCGGTTGCGGGTTTTTCCGCCCTGACGTCAGCCTCGTCGGCCAATGGATTGACGAAGGTGACTCCGTTGTGGGTAACTATTGAGACGCCGGTGCTCTGCACGACAGCAGACTGTTCCGGAACATTGGGCCGTCGCCAAGTGGTAAGGCAGCGGGTTTTGGTCCCGCCATTCCTAGGTTCGAATCCTAGCGGCCCAGTTTTAAGTGACTTCAACGCCTCTCCTGGTCTTTGATTTCGACGGTGTCATCGTCGATGGGATGGAGGAGTACTGGTGGGCTGCCAGACAGGCGGCCGCCACGATCCGTCCGGAGTTGACGTCTTCACTTCCAGGGGCTGTCCCCGCTGTCTTTCGTGCGCTGCGGCCTTGGGTCCACCATGGCTGGGAAATGGTGTTGCTTGCGCTGGCCCACGACGCTGTTGACGTGGAGGCCTGGATGGCGGACTACGTCACGCAGCAGCGGATGGCGGTTCAGCGTTGTGGCATCGCGCCGGAGCAGTGCCAGCAGGCGTTGGATGGCGTGCGTCAGGGAGCGCTGGAGACGGCACGATCGGAATGGCTGGCGCTCCATCAGCCGTTCCCGGGAGTGGTGGAGCGGCTGAGGCGCTTCGGTGATGAGGGCGTTGACTGGGCGGTGCTGACCACCAAGGGCGCATGCTTCACCGCAGAGTTGCTGGATGGCCTGGGTTTGTCCCCCTGGCGTCTGTACGGCCGGGAGGATGGTGCCAAGCCTGATGTCCTGCTCCGCCTGCTTCAGGAGCGGCCGGTGCACGCTTTTGTCGAGGATCGTCGCGCCACCTTGGAAACGGTGCGTGCGACGCCGGGGTTGGAGTCGTTGCGCTGTCTGTTGGTGGGCTGGGGCTATCTCAAGCCGGAGGATCTCGTTGATCTGCCTGATGGTGTGCGCGCCTTGACATCCGAAGGCCTGGAGAGGCCCTTGGCGCAGTGGCCCTGATTCGCTAGCGTACGCCTGTACTACCTGAGACGATTCGGCGCTCCTGTGGCATTGGATCTCTCGTTCCTTAGCTTCAGGTTGCTTCCATGCCCGTTGAGATGAAATCCGCCCCTTCCGGTTCTGAGCCTCGCGCCACTGATGGTCGACCCGGGGAGCGTGACAAGGCACTGAATTTGGTGCTCGGTCAGATCGAGCGCAATTTCGGTAAGGGGTCGATCATGCGCCTCGGGGATGCGTCCCGGATGCGGGTGGAGACGATCTCCACCGGTGCGCTCACCCTGGATCTGGCCCTCGGTGGGGGCTACCCCAAAGGGCGTGTGGTCGAGATCTACGGCCCGGAGAGCTCCGGTAAGACGACCCTCACCCTGCATGCGATCGCTGAGGTCCAGAAGCGCGGCGGCGTTGCTGCGTTTGTGGACGCCGAGCATGCCCTGGATCCGGTTTATGCCGCATCACTTGGTGTGGATATCGAGAATCTGCTTGTGTCCCAGCCGGACACCGGCGAGATGGCTCTTGAGATCGTCGATCAGCTCGTGCGGTCCGCTGCGGTGGACATCGTCGTGGTCGACTCAGTCGCGGCTTTGACGCCCCGCGCCGAGATCGAGGGTGAGATGGGTGATCTGGCGGTTGGCAGTCAGGCTCGCCTGATGAGCCAGGCCATGCGCAAGATCACCGGCAACATCGGCAAGTCCGGTTGCACGGTCATCTTCCTGAACCAGCTGCGTCTGAAGATTGGTGTGACCTACGGCAATCCTGAGACGACCACCGGCGGTAACGCGCTCAAGTTCTACGCCTCAGTCCGTCTGGACATCCGCAGGATTCAGACCCTCAAGAAGGGGACCGAGGAATTTGGCATCCGCGCCAAGGTCAAGGTGGCGAAGAACAAGGTCGCTCCTCCGTTTCGGATCGCCGAGTTCGACATTCTGTTCGGGCGTGGCATCAGCACGCTGGGTTGTTTGCTCGACCTGGCGGAGGAGACGGGGGTGGTGGTCCGCAAAGGGGCCTGGTACAGCTACGAGGGAGACAACATCGGTCAAGGACGCGATAACACCATCTCCTGGATGGAGCAAAACCCCGAGACTGCTGAGACGATCGAAACGCTCGTTCGTCAGAAACTGACGGAGGGCTCAGAAGTCACGGCTAACTCGATGCGTCCGCTGGCGGCCGCAGCGCGCTCCGGTCAGGACAAGAAGGCGGATGCCAAGCCAGCCGGGGCGTCTTCGGCGTCCTGATCTAGACAGGGCTGGGAATGTCGTTCGTCGGCATTCCCGCCTGTTGCTGCAGCAGTTCCGCGATTCGATTCAGCTCATGGATGGCTTCAGCGCCGTCAAGCTTCACGAGCTCATGCCCATTGCGTGATTCAACCCAGCTGATTCCACAGTCCGAAACGAGAAACCGAATCAAGTGCTGCTCTCCGATCTCGGCGACGAAGGAGGCACCCTGATTCTCCTGCAAATCGCCACAGACGTAGCAGGAGGCGCTGATGCCATGGGATTGAAGGCCGGAGGCGAGGGCCTGCAGGCTGAGCACCAGGTCCTGTGTGAGCGATCGATAGTGCTCAGCGAGGCGCGGAAACATAACTGAGTCTCTTTGAGATTCAGGTTAAAGGTTTTCTTTTGATTTCGGTGGTGTTGGTTGTGACCCCCTGGGAAAGGCTCTCGCTCAGGGGGTATCCGCGAGGCTCCACCAGCCCGCTGCCGGCCCGATGAAGCGGACGGTGATCCAGAACAGCACCAGGCTGCCGATTCCGATCCAGGCGCCACGGGTGGTGACGGCCATGAACTGGCGTGTCTGGTTTTGGGTGAGAGGGATCCAGGGCACGATCCTGGGTGAGGTGTCCTTCGGCTTGGCGGACTTCACCTGACGCGGTGGCAATCC
>JBGKDR010000258.1:0-1565 GCA_042954225.1 Parasynechococcus sp. | reverse complement strand
CGGGTTAATCGCTCAGAGATCGTCGCAACAGACGAAGTGCAGGCATTTCATCTGGTCAACCGCTGCGTGCGAAAGTCCTTCCTGTGTGGCAAGGACCTGCAAACTGGCAGGGATTTCAGCCACCGGAAGAATTGGATTCGTGACCGTCTGGAACAGTTGGCTGGCATCTTTGCCATTGAGATCCTGAGCTATTCTGTGATGGATAACCATGTTCACGTGGTGGTCAAAACACGACCAGATCTTGTTCGTTCCTGGAGCGATCGACAGACAGCTCTACGCTGGTGGAATCTGTTTCCCCAAAGAAGACACCAAGACGGCACGCCGGCAGTGCCCACCGAACAGGAACTCCGGGCAATCCAGATCGATCGCTCTCGGCTCATTCAACTCCGAAAAAGACTTTCCTGTGTGTCATGGTTCATGCGATGTCTTGCAGAACCGATTGCTCGCCGAGCGAATCGTGAAGAAGAGACCACGGGACGATTCTGGGACGGGCGGTTCTTTGCCCAGCCGTTATTGGACGAGGCGGCCATTGCCGCCTGCATCGCCTACGTAGAACTGAATGCCCTGCGCGCTCGAATGGCCCACACACTCGAGGAAAGTGAGTTCAACAGTGCGCGTGATCGAATCGACGATCGCAAGGCGGCCTCGGCAATTCGCGGATCTCAACAGAAACGGAAAGCAATTGAGTGCTCTCGATCAGGGTGGCTGTCACCGATTGAATTGCGACACGACCTGAAAAAGTCGGAACTCAGTGGCAGCAAGCGACGGGCCAGTAATCAGGGCTGCCTGCCTATGTCACAGGACCAGTATCTCACCTTGCTGGATTGGACCGGAAGGCAGACTCATCGTGGCAAACCTGGTGCAACACCGGTTGACGCCCCACCAATCCTCGAGCGATTGGGGATGGATCCCAACCACTGGCTCACCATTGTGAGGGATTTCCGAAAGGTCTTCCGATTCGAGGCCGGTCGCCCAGAAAGCCGACTGGTCTTTCGGCAGCAACGCAAGCAACGGCGTAGTGCCGCCGGCACCGTTTAGCAGGCCATCTTCTCTGGTCTGGAATGAGATGGCCGCCAGCCAATCTCGCGATCTGCGTGAAGTCAGCGATGCAGACATAACGCTGCAACGTGAGATTCTTCAGCCGATCCTGCGTATCCAATTCGAGGCAGCCCGCTGCTCCGCAGTAGAGTGCCCCCGTTGAGAGTGTCTCGTCTCAACAGAGCCTTAGTGCCGCCGACACAAATCTGCCACACGACACGCAACCATCGATTCTACACAGTGCTTGGCACCAAAACACTTCCGTGCCACCCACCTCCACAAGTGCCACCCAATGCTACAGGTGCCACCCGCCTCCACAGGTGCCACCCACCTTCCACAGGTGCCACCCACCTCTACAGGTGCCACTCACTTCCACAGGTGACCCACTTCCACAGGTGCCACCCACCTTCCACCGGTGCCACCCACCTTCCACCGGTGCCACCCACCTTCCACCGGTGCCACCCACCCTCCACGGTGCCACCCACTTCCACAGGTGCCACCCACCTCCACAGGTGCCACCCACTTCC
>JBGKDR010000257.1:0-3157 GCA_042954225.1 Parasynechococcus sp. | reverse complement strand
ATGCGGGAGATGTCCCATCCTCTTCAAAAAAAGCAATCAGATCGCCGCAATCGTGGTTGAGATCGTCTTCGCCCATGAGCACCTCCCGACCAATCAACTGGTTGTGCTCGAGTAACCGTTGCAGTCGCCGCCGTGGATCGTTCGGCCCATGTTTGACGTCCAATACTGCGTTGACGTCGATCCCTCGGATCGCGGCGATGCATTGCAGCAGCCCTTGATTGACGTCTCCGCCACTCGTCTGTTCATCACGCAGGCTGCCGACTTGCTCGAGTGAGCGAAACAGGTCCGTTGCAGTTGCTGAATTCAGCGGCGTGTGACTGTTGACCCTGGCCTGTGCATTCAGGTTCCGTCGTTGATACAGAGCATCCAACAATTCGATCAGGTTGTTGGAGGTGCTGCCGCTGTCTGGGCTGACGGTGTCCAGGTCCTGGCGCTGAAGCTCCTGTTGGAGCCAGTGGCTTCCTCGGCGTGTGTCCGCCGAAGGCTGAATGGTGATGCTGTTGTCCTGTGTTGCGCGTAATTCCAGGCCAAGACGCTGCACAATGTCCGCGGGTAGCCCAGGCAGATCAAGATCCGCGGGGAGTCTGAATAAGGCCACGCCTTCCATGCTCGCCAGCAGATCCGGGCCTTTGGCGCGGAAGTCTTCCGCTGGCCATGCCACATGTTCTCCAGCAGCGAGGTTCATGGCTGGCTGCCTCCGCCGCTTTGGAATTTTTGGCAAAGGGTGTTGAACCTCTGCCCCGCACGGTTGATGCCTCCGAGTTGGCCGAGATCGAGTTCATCGCCGGCATCGCTGTTTCCTTCCGCCCGTTGACTGCGTGAGGCCAGTTGGCGAGCCAGCAGTTGGTCGCGGCTTCGCTGCGACAACATGCAGCTGAGGCTGCGGAAAAACCGTCCGGCGAGCGTCGGATCCTCCTGCAACGCCCCATTCAAGTCTGTTTTGTTCAGTTCCAGCAGTTCCATTCCGCCAGAGCTCTGAACCGTCGCTGTGGCGCCTTGGGCTGTGTTGTCGAGGAGTGTCAGCTCGCCGAGCAGTTCGCCACGCCTGGAACTGCCGACCCGTTTGTTGATGCCATTGATTTCAACGAAGATCTCGGCTTCTCCCGCCAAAATTAAAAACATCGAGGGCACATCCTGCCCTTGATGGAGAAGAACGTCTCCAGGTGGAATGCGCCGTAGAGAGCCGAGCCGGGCCAGGGTGTTCACATCCTGATCGTTCAGTTCTGCAAACAGAACCAGCACTTTTCGAAGGGGTTCAATCTCTTCGCCAGGCCCTTCATAGCGGTGGATCCAGGCGTTTTGACTTTGAATCTGAGACGCGAGCTTCTGGGCCACGAGTCGTTGCCATTCGGCTGCGACGGTTGGCTGGCGTTGGCTCAGTTCGTCGAGAACAGCCACGTTGAGATCCAGAATCTTGCAAGGCGTCGCGGTGACAACATCAGCGACGGCTGGACGCTTTTCCAGCCAACTCATCTCTCCGACCATGGCTCCTGCACTGAGCACGGCAAGGCGTTGGCTGTTGCCTTGGTGGTCCGTGGTGTTGATGTCAATGTCACCGTCGATAACGATGATCACGCGATCGCTGACGCGTCCCTCTTCGATCAGAACAACTCCCTGTTCGTGCTCTCTGACCGTCCCTTCGTTCACGAGGCAAGACTGCAAATCCCTCGAGGCTGCAGTGAGGAAGTTGAAGGCCTTGGAGCCCATGATTTTTCGCAGGGCTTTGTGACTTCTTAGCTGAGGAATGTCATGCCGACGAGGCTATTTATCTTCTTGTAATAAATAAAGAAGTTCGCGGGTGTCCTTGCTGTTTTGTCTCAAGGGCTGGATTCCGAATTGGTTCCTATTGGTTGAAATCGATCCCAGCGGAAGTTGTGCAAGACATTGTTGAGTTGCTCTGTGGATCCTTCGCTCTGAGTCACAAGGTCGCTGACTAACTCAGCGGTGATGGCCGCAAGCAGTACGCCGTTGCGGTGATGGCCGCAGGCCAGCAGCAACCCGTCCATTGCACTGCGCCCAAGCAGTGGCCCTTCGTCGGGTGTGCAGGGCCGAAACCCCCACCAGCGTTCCATCGGTGGCCACTGGGAGGCTTCGGGCAGTAAGTCAGCAATCCCTTCGCTCAGGGTGGTTTGGCCTTGGGGGGTCAGGCCTTCACGGAACTGGGCCTCTCGTTCAGAGGTGGCCCCCACCACCACAAGTCCGTCCTCCCTGGGTACGAGATAGGTCCCCGGCCCGAAGATCACCCGCCTCAGAGCGCCCCTCGGGCTCTGCAGCGAGAGCATTTGTCCTTTGACCGGGAAAACCGGTAACTCGGGCACCAGTTGGCCACTCCAGGCACCACTGCAAAGCACGGCGGTGTCGCAGGCCAGGCTGAACAGACGACCCTCCGAGTTGCGGGCCCTCACCCCTTTGAGCCTGTTGTGCTCCTCGATGAGTTCAAGGACTTCAACCCCTTCCTGAAAGCGCACACCGCGGTCCACGCAGGCACTTTCCAGGGCTCGCATCAACTGGCGGCGATTGTCGATCTGACCGTCCTGGCTGAACAGCAGACCCGCGCTCCAGTGCGGGGCAAGGCCCGGTAGCTCGCGATGCAGTTGTTCGGCCGTGAGGACCTGGCCGAATGCGGCGGTTGGGTAGCGGTCCCGTTCCTCTGCGTTGCGAAATGGCACCACGATGCCGCTGGTGCGCAGACCACAGGGCAGTCCGCTGTCGGCTTCGATCTGGGCCACCCAGCTCGGAACGCGTTCAAGACTGTTCTGGCCCAGGGACAGAAGGTCACCGCTGAGACCTTCGGCGTGGGGCGCGAGCATGCCGGCGGCGACGAATCCGGCGGCTTCGCTACGCCGTCGGCTGAGCACGGTCACGGCCACACCTCGCCGTGCCAGTTGGTGGGCGATGGCCAGGCCCATCAGGCCACCACCGAGAATCAGCACCGGCTCCGCGGTTGCAGGGTTGGCGGCAGTCATGGCCTCATTCTGCTCGGCGAGCGATGGGACGCGACTCGCGTCAGGTGCCTTCGTTCCGATTCCATAGGATTGCCGTGGTTTCAGCGACCCACTCAGCGGATGGCGGCAGCTTCAGCAACGGAACAAGCCTGGGAAGCCGTCATCGGTCTTGAGACCCATGTGCAGCTGGGGACGGAGAGCAAGATCTTCAC
>JBGKDR010000256.1:0-1935 GCA_042954225.1 Parasynechococcus sp. | reverse complement strand
ATCGAGATAGAACGCTGCGATGGCCTCACCACTTGCTGCATAGACCCGGAAGAAGCGAACGTCCTCATGCCAGATCGGCGCCTCTCCATCGGCGGGGCGAATGTCCACCTTGAAGAGGCGCTTGCACAGGCCGAACAGCCCATCCAGAACCTGGGGCAGTGGGAACCAGGGTCTCAGCGCTTCCTGGTCCAGATCAAAACGCTCCTTGCGGAGTTTCTCCGACCAGAACGGCAGGTCCCATGGGGCCAGATCTCCGGCTTCATGCGCACCGTGTCGTTGGGCACAGGCCCTGAGATCTGCCAACTCCTGTTGCGCTGCGGGATAGGCAGCAGCGCGCAATTCCTCCAGCAGTGCCTCGACGGCGGGAACATCCTCGGCCATCTTGCTGGCCAGACTGAGGTCAGCCCAATGGGGGTATCCCAGCCTCTCGGCCTGTTCACGCCTCAGCGTGAGGATCTCCTCGATCAGTCCCCGGTTGTCGAGATCACCGTTGGAAGCCCGGCTGACATGAGCCTTGTAAACCGTTTCCCTGAGCTGCCGATTGGTCGCATGGGTCAGGAAGGGCAGATAACGGGGCATGTCCAGCCCCAGTAACCAAGGTCCCGACTCTGCGGTGGCATCGGCATCTCCAGCCTCACGGGCTGCCGCCGCAAGCGCTTCCAGGGCACGTTGGGGAAGGCCATCGACATCGGACGGCTCGCTGAGGCGAAGGGTCCATGACTGGGTGGCATCCAGAACGTGGTTGCCGAACTGGGTTGAAAGCTGAGCCAGGCGTTCCGAGGCTGCGTTGAAGGCTGCCTGTTCGTCGCCATCAAGACCGACACCGCGTTGGTCCATCGAGAGCAGCTCAGCGCTGAGCACCCGTTGCTGGGCAGGATTCAGGGATTCAGCGGGTTTGTCCCGCAGCAGACACAACGCCTGGTAGATCACGCGACTCTGGCCAAGACGGTTGCCGAGTCGAACCACCTCGGGTTGCTGGGCGGCATGGGCTTCGCGCAGCTCAGGGGAGTTGCAGACCCCATTGAGGTGCGAAACGACACCCCAACTCCAGCGCAGTGACTCCCCGATCTGCTGCAGCGGCACCATCACCTGTGACCAGTGCAGGGGCCCGTCGGCGTCGATGGCGCTGGACAGGTCCTGTTCCAGGGTCTGAAGCTTGGTCTCAAGACGGCTCAGAAGCTGAGGAATGTCGTTGCTGACCTGATCAGCGTTGATCGTCTGGAAGGAGGGAAGACCAGATCCAGCGAGCAGAGGAGAGTTGCTTGTCATGGTGATCAACCGATGCTGAGTTGTTGGGCCAGGGCCACGAGGCTGTGGTGACTGAGCAGATCGGCCAGCGCGTCGGTGGATGACTCGTAAAGATCCATCGCAACCCGTGGCCAGATGCCGATGACCAAGGTCGGGACCAGCAAGGTGAGTCCCACGATCAGTTCTCGGGGACGCATGTCGTCAACCATGGCCAGTGCCGGGATCCTCGGACCGAAAAACACGCGGCGGCACATCGAGAGCAGATAGATCGGTGTCAGCACCAGACCGATGGCGGCGAGAAGCACCGTGATGGAGCGGAACAAGGAGGTGAAGCTCTCCTGGCTGGTCACACCGAGGAAAATCGTGATTTCGCTGATGAATCCGCTCATCCCTGGCAGGGCAAGTGATGCCAGGGAGCTCGCCAGGAAGAACGCGAAGGTGATTGGCAGTGCTTTCGCCAACCCACCCATGTTTGGGATCGAGAGGGTTTTGGTGCGTTCGTAGAACACCCCCGTGAAGAAGAACATGGCCGCGGCGATCAGTCCATGGCTGACCATCTGCAACATCGCGCCACTGATGCCCAGGGCATCGACGGCACCGATCCCCAGGAGCACAAAACCCATGTGACTCACGGAGCTGCAGGCAATGCGTCGTTTGACGTTGTCCTGGGCAAAGGCGTTCAGAGCG
>JBGKDR010000255.1:0-2359 GCA_042954225.1 Parasynechococcus sp. | reverse complement strand
TGGCTCAGCAGTCGTTTGGCGATCCGTCGTGGAGGGCTATGAAAGCGATGGCGACCGGTACCGCTATCGCCAAGAACGAGAAAGTGAAACGCAGCATCGGCGTTCTGATCTCCCTCGTTCTGCTCAAAAACCAGCCGCGTCTGATCGATGCCCAGACGTTGAAATTCAGTGTCTTTCCAGCGCACGCGAGCAGCCATCTGACTGATCTTGCGTTGGATTGAAGGATCACTGGCGAGATTCAAGACTTCAGTGGGATTGGAGCCACAACCTGCAATGCCTGTGGGTTGACGGTGACGGTGACAGTCTGCGCGTCCAGAATTTCACCATCAATTACAAGTTTCTGCGCCTCCTTCAGCTCGAGTTGAATCTGTTTGGTTCGGAAACAGGCAAGGTTGTTGTGGTTGGCGTTGCTGCTTTTGAGGGCTGACCAGGCCAGACTTGACAGAACAGATAACCCACTGATTCGGTCTTTGGGCGACGCGATAATTACTTCCAGCAATCCATCGTCGGGGATGACTTCCCCGAAGCCTTGCGCCATGACTGATGTCGCAGGAGCAGCATTGGCGATCGTGATCGCACTTGCATCGATCTGAACCTGTTCGCCGTCAATCTCCATCGTGGCCTGGAAGGGCAACTGATCCATGAACTGGCGAGCGCCTGAAAAGATGTACGCCATGGGTCCGAGGATGTTTTTGAGCTCACGGCTCGCCTTGTCCACCATTCCCGCTTCAAAACCGATCCCCGCCAGCAGGATCATCGGTTGGTTGTTGCATAGGGCGACATCAACCCGACGCAGGTTGCCCAGCAGCAGGTTGGTGCAGGCGGCTTTCACCCCAGTGGGAATGCCAAGTGCCACGGAGAACGCATTGGCTGTGCCGCGGGGGATGATCCCGAGGGGAATGTCGCTGCCTTGCAGTGCACTGGCGACGGCACCCACGGTTCCATCTCCGCCGGACGCAATGATGATCGAGTCACCGTCCCCCTCCGCATCAAAGGCTTTGATCTCCTTGATCAACTGCTTGGCTTGCTCGGCAGGGTCCAGATCAGGCTTGGTCTTCCAAACCTGAAGCATGAACTGAGGTTCGAGATATCGGCGAATCTCTGCGAGTTCAGCATCAGGATCGCCCTGTCCTGAGATCGGATTGAAAATCAAATACCCCCTGCGACTGCGTTTGACCCCTTGGATCAGGGCCGACGCTGTCGCCGGATTCAGGGCGATGGGTAAATCGCAGAGCAGAGCTGCACGGACCAGTGGCTCTGACAACACATCCCGCCCCTGGCGCTCAAGAGCCGACGGGAAATGGATCAGTCCACTGATGTCACCATCGAGAATCGTTGAGGCCATGGCGATGTCGCCACCGTCGCGAATCGCCCGACAGGAAGTGACCGGTAGATCGTCAATGTCGTAGAGCGTGGCCAGGTGTGCGATCACATCCTCTGCAATGAGGAGTGAAAACCCCTTCAGCAGGTTCTTGTTGTTGGAGATCCAGCTACCCAGGGCTGGGCAGACGTCGAGATCTGCATTCAGGACAATGGTGGACGGCATGGCTCAGTCGTTCTCGCTCGTCTGATTCAGGGCTTCAGCGCGCTGCGTTCAAGGGCGCAATAGCTGCTGTCAGGTCCGGCATTGCGTTGTTGCTGGGATGCCACTTCTGCCGCTGCCGCACGCAGATCCGCCCGGAAAACAGGATCGGCATGCAGTTGAGCCACCGTTGCCGTACCGAGTAAACGACCTGCCTGAACATCGCTGTGCCAGTGCACATTGCAGATGTTCCGGCTTTTTCCATACTCCAGCCCGCGTTGCAGGATCTGCTCCTTCTGAGCAGGAGCAATTTCACTGAGGATCAGTGCCCAGGCCCAGCCAACGGCGGTGTGACCTGAGGGATAGGACCCATCGGTTTTCAGCCCCTCTTCATCGTCGGGAGTGCAGATCGGCTGGCCGTTGCCAATGAATGGACGTGGACGTTGGTAGTGATCCTTCGCTCGGTAGGTGGATAACCCTGCATCGGTGAGGGTGCGTTGCAGAAGTGTGTAAAGCCTTGGGGTTTCTCCTTTGGAGATTTCAATCCCCATGACACAGGAGAAGACGGAAGCTGCAGCAGGGAAATGCAGATCCGCATCTCGGGCTGCAAGGGCCCAGCGCGAGGTATCTCGTAGAGGGAATGTCGCTTCCGACACGGCTTTGTCCAAGGCGAATGCCGCAGATCCTTCAGTCGGCGGTGGTGCAGCCAGCTTCAGCGAATCCGGCAGCGATGCCGGGTCCAGGTATCCCGGCATCAGGCCTCGTTTGGAGACTTTGAGGTCCGCAGGTGAGCCGATGTTGGACTCACAGTGGGTCGCCGCTTCAGCAGCTTTGGCA
>JBGKDR010000254.1:0-6119 GCA_042954225.1 Parasynechococcus sp. | reverse complement strand
CGCGATGCCAAACCGACGGCGGTCGGCATGGCCACCGGTGCCGTCGCCGGCCTGGTGGGCGTCACCCCCGGTGCCGGATTCGTTACCCCGGGAGCTGCCATGGCGATCGGCGCCATCACCGCGGTGCTCTGTTACGCCTCGGTGCGGTTCAAGATGCGCCTGCGTTTTGACGACTCCCTCGACACCGTCGCCGTCCATGGCGTCGGTGGCACGGTGGGCGCGTTGCTGACCGGCGTCTTCGCCAGCGCACCGCTGATTGCCTCCCATCCCGCTGGAGCCGTCCTGGCCGAGAACGGACGGTTCGCTCTGATCCTGGGTCAGCTCCAGGCCGTCCTGGTGGCCTATGGACTGGCCGCCGCAGGAACCCTTGTGATCGCACTCGCTCTGCGCCAGCTCGGGGTGCCCTTCCGTGTGAGAGATGAGGCCGAACGGCTCGGTGTCGACATCCAGGAACACGGTGAAGAGGCCTACGCCGAACGGGCGGGATCACCGATCTTCGATTGATCTCAGCACCAGCCCACACGGATCCTGGTCTTGCCGGACCAGGACTCCGTTGGGATCGTGGGGCCGACCTTCGGCATCCAGGCGGCACTCCATGAAACGGTGGCTCAAAGAATTCAGCAATTTTTTCTTCGTCAAGGGCAATGTGCTGTCGCTGGCGATCGCCGTGGTCGTCGGTGACCAGGCCTCAGCGATCACCAAGAGCCTGTCCAGCGATTTGTTGATGCCACTGATCAACCCCTTCATTCCCCAGGGCAGCTTCAAGGACCTGGCGATTCCCTACTTCGGCGGACCAATTGCCATTGGCAAACTGCTCGACACCTTCCTGTCCGCCTTTCTGGTGGCCTGGGCCCTGTTCATGCTGATCCAGGCCATGCAACGTGTCGAACGGATGTCCCATCGGGAGGAGACACCTGCCGACTGAGCCAGAACGGCTGTTCAGTCAGCTGTGTTCGCGAAGAAACGCGACCGTGGAGGCGAGCTCGTCGCTGAAGCGGTCGATTTCGGCAAACGTGCTGGTGAAACTGAGGCTGGCACGGGCTGACGCCGTCACGCCGTAGTGGCGGTGCAGGGGCTGACAGCAATGGTGGCCACTGCGAATGCAGATGCCGGAGGCATCCATCAACGCGGCGATGTCATTGGCGTGGACACCATCCACCACAAAGGTGGCCAAGGCACCGCGCTCCGGCTGGCGCTCTGGTGTGGGTCCCAGCACGCGCACGCCATCGATTGCCTGCAGGCGATCGAACAGATGGGCGGTGAGTTGCCCCTCCCAGGCCTGAATCTCCTTCAGGCCAATGGACTGGAGATAGCGCAGGGCCGCGCCCATTCCGACGGCTTCGCCGATGGCGGGCGTTCCCGCCTCGAACTTGTGGGGGAGCACCGCCCAGGTGCTGTGGTCCAGGAAGACGTCCTGGATCATTTCGCCGCCGCCGAGGAACGGCGGCATCGCCTCAAGCAGGGCCTCGCGGGCCCAGAGGAATCCCATCCCGGTGGGTCCGCAGAGCTTGTGGGACGACCCCACCAAGAAATCAAGATCCAGGGCGACCACATCGATCGGCTTGTGGGCCAGGCTCTGGCAGGCATCGGCCAGCACCAAAGCACCGACGGCATGGGCCGCGGGGATCACCTCGTCCAGTGGGTTGCAACAGCCGAGGGTGTTGCTGATGTGCACGAGGCTGACAAGCCGGGTGCGGTCGTTGAGCTTGGCCCGGAAATCGTCGAGATCGAGCTCGCCGGACTCGGTGATCCCGACATGGCGCAGGACACAGCCGGTGCGCTGGGCCAGCAGCTGCCAGGGCACGAGATTGCTGTGGTGCTCCATCACCGTGAGCAGCACCTCATCACCGGGCTTGAGGTTGGCGTCACCCCAGGTGCGCGCCACCAGATTGATCGCCTCGCTGGCATTACGGGTGAACACGATTTCGCGAGGGCTGGCGGCCGACACGAAATCCGCAGTGATCCCTCGGGACCCTTCGAAGGCGTCGGTGGCCCGGGCGCTGAGTTGGTGGGCGCCGCGATGGACGTTGGCGTTATCTGCGGAGTAATAGCTCTGCAGGGCGTCCAGCACCTGGCGAGGCTTCTGACTGGTGGCCGCGTGATCCAGATAGATCAGGGGCTCACCGGACGGGGCCAGCTGATCAAGAATCGGAAAATCAGCACGATATCGACTCGCAATCGTGTCGATATCACTTCCATATCGTGCCGACGTGGCTTCGGTTGTCGTCATGCGCTCAGTCCTTTCATCACCCGCTGCAGCGGCGACCAGGCCTCAGCGGCAGCAGGAAGCTGTTCGACAATCTCCTGACAGGCCCCCTGGAGCAGCAATGCCGCTGCATCGGCGGCGGCGATCCCCCGGCTCTGCAGATAGAACAGCTCGTCCTCCTGCAACTGAGAGACGGTGGCGCCGTGGGCGCAACGCACATCGTCAGCAACGATCTCCAGCTCTGGCTTGGTGTCCACCCGGGCCCGATCGGACAACAACAGATTGCGGCTCAACTGGGCGGCATTGGTGCGCTGGGCTTCACGGGGCACCGTGATCGCGCCATTGAAAATGGTGTGGGAGCGACCGGCGGCCAGGCATTTCTGCAACTGGTCGAGTTCACCCTCCGGGCCGTCGAAGCGCACCGCGGTGTGGGTGGCCAGTTGCTGCTCAGCGCCAGTAACAGAAAGCCCCTTGAGCGTGGTCTGGGCCTGACCATCCACCTGGACCACCCGAGGTTCGACCCTGCCGAAGGCCCAGCCTTCGACCACGGAGGTCAGGGCGTAGACACTGCGGGGCTCCTGCTCCACGGCTAGATGCGCCAAGAGCGAGGCCTCTCCATCAGCCGAAGCCAGCAGGCCATGGCGCAACCGGGCCTCCTGGCCCAGATGGGCTTCCAGCACATGGCTGTGGGCTGAAGCGCCGTCAGCCAGAACCACTTCCAACAGCTCGAGCTCTGCTTTCTCGTCCAGCAGCAACAACACCCGGGTGGCCGAGACACCGTCACCGCCGGCCATCACCAGCTCCAGGGGGGGCACCGATCCGCTGATCCGCAGCGCAAGCACCTGTTGTGTGGCGGCGTGATTGAACTCAACGGACCAGTCATCCGCACAACCGCAGCGGTCCAGGGTGTGCCCGAGCGCTTGCTTCAGCTCAGTGATCCCCAAAGGGGTGATGCCCTCAGGCAGGGTCACGCCATCGAGGGGGTCGTGCAGCCCGTCGATGACAAGCCGGAGCGCCGAGGCAGGCGGCAAGGAGCGTTCAGCCGGAGCCTGGACCCGGTCCATGCGGGCCAGCGCCTCCAAGCGCTTGAGATCGGTCAGCCGCCAGGACTCCTGCCGGCGTGTTGGCAGACCGAGCCGCTCAAGAGCCGCGCGACCACGGGCCTGCACGGGCGCAAGCACACCATCCATCACGGACACCGTCATCGTCAGGCCACTCCCTGGGCAGCCAGTTCGCGGTCGACCCAGTCGTAACCGGTCTGCTCCAGTTCGAGGGCCAGCTCACGACCACCGGTGCGCAGGATCCGGCCCGCTGCCATCACGTGGACATAGTCCGGCGTGATCTCATCAAGCAGACGCTGGTAATGGGTGATCAACAGGGTGGCGTTATCGGGATTGGCCAACTGGTTCACACCCCCGGCCACGATGCGCAGGGCGTCGATGTCCAGACCGGAGTCGGTTTCATCGAGGATCGCCACCACCGGCTCCAGCAAGGCCATCTGCAGGATCTCGTTGCGCTTTTTCTCGCCACCGGAGAAGCCCTCGTTCACGCTGCGCTCGAGGAAAGCCGGATCCATCTGAACCACCTTGAGCTTCTCGCCCACGTGGTCCTCGAAATCAAAGGTGTCCAGCTCCTCGAGCCCCTGCTTCTCGCGGCGGGCGTTGGTGGAGACCCGCAGGAACTCCAGATTGCTGACTCCGGGAATTTCGACCGGGTATTGGAAACCCAGAAAGATGCCGAGACGGGCGCGTTCTTCAGGGTCAAGATCAAACAGATCGCTGCCGCGGTACGTCACCGACCCTCCGGTGACCCGGTAGGCGGGGTGACCAGCCAGCACCTTGGAGAGCGTGCTTTTCCCACTGCCGTTGCGACCCATGACCGCATGGATCTCACCAGCACGCACCTGGAGATTCACACCCTTGAGGATCGGTTGATCGTCAACCGAGGCATGGAGATCGGTGATGTCGAGAAGAAGCTCGGCGTCGGGGCGAATCACGTCGGGGAGAACAGAAAGAAAAGGGACAACAGATGGATGGAGGCAGGCTTAGCCCACGGATCCCTCGAGCTTGAGGGCAAGGAGTTTGTCGGCCTCAGCCGCGAACTCCATTGGCAACTGATTGAAGACATCACGGCAGAAACCGCTGACCATCATTGACACCGCCTCCTCAAAAGCGATGCCGCGGCTCTGCAGATAGAAGAGCTGGTCTTCGGAGATGCGGCAGGTGCTGGCCTCATGCTCGATTGCCGCATTGGGCTGCTGCGAACGGATGTAGGGATAGGTATTGGCAGCGGCTTGATCGCCGATCAGCATCGAATCGCACTGGCTGTAGTTGCGGGCACCTTTGGCATTCGGTCCCATCTGCACCAGACCGCGGTAGCTGTTGCTGGACTGCCCAGCACTGATTCCCTTGCTGACGATGGTGGAACGGGTCCGGGGCCCCACATGGACCATTTTGGTTCCTGTGTCTGCCTGCTGTCGGTTGTTGGTCAGGGCGACGGAATAGAACTCGCCAACGGACTCAGCCCCCTGGAGTACGCAGCTGGGGTATTTCCAGGTGATGGCGGAGCCGGTTTCGACCTGCGTCCAGCTGATGCGACTGCGAGCACCGCGGCACTGGCCACGCTTGGTCACGAAGTTGTAGATGCCGCCGACACCGTTTTCGTCGCCGGCGTACCAGTTCTGAACCGTGGAGTACTTGATCGAGGCGTCGTCGAGGGCCACCAGTTCCACCACCGCCGCATGCAGCTGATTGGTGTCGAACATCGGGGCTGTACAGCCCTCCAGATAACTGACGGAGGCCCCTTCCTCAGCAACGATCAAGGTGCGCTCGAACTGTCCGGTATCGCCGGAATTGATCCGGAAGTACGTGGACAGCTCCATCGGGCACTCGACACCCTTCGGGATGAAGACGAAGGAGCCATCGCTGAACACCGCTGAATTCAGAGCGGCGAAATAATTGTCGTTGCTGGAGACAACCGTGCCGAGATAGCGCTCGATCAACTCGGGGTGCTCCTTGACCGCCTCACTGAAGGAGCAGAACACCACCCCATGTTCCGCCAGTTTCTCCTTGTAGGTGGTGGCGATCGAAACACTGTCGAAAACAGCGTCCACGGCCACGTTGCTGAGACGCTTCTGCTCGCTCAGCGGAATACCGAGCTTGTCGAAGGTTTCCAGCAGCTTGGGATCCACCTCATCAAGGCTGGCCTTCTTCTCCTGTTGCTTGGGCGCAGCGTAATAAACGATGTCTTGATAATCGATCTCGGGGTAACCCAGGGCCGCCCAATCGGGCTCCTCGAGGGTGAGCCAATGGCGGAATGCCTTGAGCCGGAACTGCAACAGAAAATCCGGCTCCTCCTTCTTGGCCGAGATCAGGCGAACGACCTCCTCACTGAGACCCTTGGCGATCTTGTCGGTCTCGATCTCGGTAACGAAGCCGTACTTGTACGGCTGGCTGACGAGATCCCGTGTGGAGGTACTGGTCATTCGGCTCAGCCGGCGGTGGCGTTGATCGTTTCGGTGGTGATGGTCTGCGTCTTTTCAGGACAAGCGAAAGGATTGTCCTCCGTGAGGAAAAGCATGCAGTGGCACTCCTTGCGCTCCCGCATCGGGACACAGGGACAGTTCCAGAAGGCCTGGGAAACCTCAGCTTCCTTGTCTTCGTAATGGCGGCAAGGGCACAGTGCTCCCCCCAGATCGTCTTTGTGACGAGCCAGACCCTTCAGAACGACAGCGGTGACGCTGGGATCCGCACAGAAATAAGTACCGGTGCGCTGCGCGTAGGTTTCAGCGAACTTGCGGATGACCTCCAGGCTTTCTGCTGTCGGCTCTTGAGGGGCGTCGGACATGGAGGTGGAGGGAGCGGCGAATTACGAAACCCCGCGGTTTCCTTACTGGAAGCCTAGGCCAACAGGC
>JBGKDR010000253.1:0-7125 GCA_042954225.1 Parasynechococcus sp. | reverse complement strand
GCTTCGTGATAAGCCACGAGGCGCTTGCGGCGCTCGCTCATCACCCGGTCCTTCTTCTCGGGACCAACCATGATGCGCTCGATGGCGTCGCTGATCTCGTCATTGCTGACTTCAGTCAGCTCTCGGCGTGCGGCCAGGATGGCGGCCTCATTGAGAAGATTGGCCAGGTCAGCACCGGTGTAACCAGGGGTACGACGGGCCACTTTGTCCAGGTCAACGTCCTTGGCAAGTGTTTTGCCGCGGGCATGGACCCCAAGGATCTGTAGGCGTCCGGCGTAATCCGGACGATCCACGGTGACCTGACGGTCAAAGCGACCGGGACGCATCAGAGCTGCATCAAGAACGTCAGGACGGTTGGTGGCCGCGATGATGATGATGCCTGTGTTGCCCTCGAAGCCGTCCATTTCGGTGAGCAGCTGGTTGAGGGTCTGCTCGCGTTCGTCATTGCCACCGCCGAGACCAGCTCCACGTTGGCGACCGACAGCATCAATCTCGTCAATAAAAACGATGCAAGGGGCGTTTTTCTTGGCCTGTTCGAAAAGATCACGGACGCGGCTGGCACCAACGCCGACGAACATCTCGACGAATTCAGAACCTGAAATCGAGAAGAAGGGAACCCCTGCTTCGCCGGCCACAGCCTTGGCCAGGAGGGTTTTACCTGTTCCAGGAGGTCCGACAAGCAGGCAACCCTTGGGGATCTTGGCCCCGACAGCGGTGAAGCGATCGGGATTCTTGAGGAAGTCGACCACCTCGGTGAGTTCGAGCTTGGCGCCCTCGATGCCGGCGACATCCGTGAACGTCACCTGGGTGGAAGGCTCCATCTGAACCCGGGCCTTGCTCTTGCCGAACTGCATGGCGGGGTTACCACCACCGCCACCCTGTGCCCGGCGGAAGAGGAAGAACAATCCGCCGAGAAGCAGAAGAGGGAAGATCAGGCTGCTGGCAGCCTGCTGCCAGGCCGGAGCCTGACGGGTGGGCTGAACAGCGATATCAACGTTGTGTTCCGTCAGGAGACCGAGCAGCTCCTTGTCGGGAGCCAGATTCACATCGGCACGGCGGCCATCGTTCTCGACGATCTTGGCGGTGCCACTGTCGGGCGAAATGACCACACGACTGATCTGGTCGTCCTGAACGGCTTCAACAAAATCGCTGTACCGCATGGTGCGGACTTCAGGCTGCGAGCCGGTTCCGCCCCCGATGAATGCGGGGGCGATCACCACGATCGCGAGAACCAACAGGGCGGTTAAGCCGATGTTGCGCCAACGCTTGTTCAAGAGTCGCCTCGGTCAGATGAAGGAATGTTAAACCGCTCTTCAGAAATCAGGCGGCCCGGAGCACGTCCACAACGCTCTTGAAGGCGAACCATTCAGGAATCTCCTCACCACCGCGCAGCATCTTGCGGAACTGGGTCCCGCTCAGCTTCTTGACGTGAAGGCCACGGGCCTCCGCATGCTCGGCAGTCACATACCCCTCTTCCTCGGTGTAGACGAGGTTCAGGGAAGGCACCGTTTCCATGGTCAGCTCAGGGGCACACTCCTTGGCGAAGTTCTGAGCGTCATAGGGGCCGTAGAAGTCATCACCGGTCAGGGAGGACTTACATCCGGCCATGTCGCGGCCGATGATGAAGTGGGTGCAGCCGTAGTTGCGACGGATGATCATGTGTTGCAGGGCCTCGCGAGGACCTGCCATGTGCATCGCGTAGGGCAGGTAAGCCCAGCGGATGCTGTCGTTGTTCACTTCTGCGGCCAGACGCTCGTACGTCTGGAAGCGCACCTCACCGGGGATGTCGTCCTGCTGAGTGGGGCCACAGGTGGGATGAACCAGCACAACGGCGTTGTCGCTCACGTTCTGGGCATGGAGCGCACGTGTGAACAGCTCGTAGTGCGCGCGGTGGATCGGGTTGCGGCACTGGAAGGCCACGACATCTTCACCATCAGGAAGACCGGCACGAACCTCAGCGGGTGTTTTGCAAGGGAACACGCGGCTGGGCAGTTCAAGCCCCTGAAGGGTGCCGCCGAGATAGAAGCGCTTTCGCTCCATCGAAATCATCCGGACGGCGGGATGCTCCAGGGACGTGGTGCCGTAGCAACCCTTGGCTTCCACAACCTTGTTGGGTTCCCACTTGTCCTCGACGGTGAGAACAGCCAGTTCCTGGCCGTTGTATGTCAGCAGGATCTTGTCGCCAACAGCAACACCGTCTTGATCGGTGTCCATCACGATCGGAAGGCCGAAGAGATGGCCAGCTGCAGTGCGATGTCCACTGACAACAGCGTCGTAATCCTCCTGATGCATGAAGCCACGCAAGGGGGAGAAGCCACCCACTACGAGCAACTCGATATCGCAGGCATTGCGATCTGAACACTCCAGCGACTTGGTGGCGCTGGCTTTGACCGCCGCACGGTCAGCCTCAGGCACCATCAGGTCCACCAGGGTTCCGCCATACGGCGCAATCACACCGGATCGCTGGGCTGGAGCGGAAACGCTGGCGGACATAGCGCGAGGGGCAACGGGAGAACCGGGCGATTCTCCCAGATGATCCCGCAAACGCAACCCGGCACAGGCAAAAAAAAGAGGGCCCTCGGCCCTCGGTGATGCAACAAGACGGTGTTGGGGTCAGAGCTGCTCAAGACGGCCATAGAGATCGCCGCTGATCTTGATGTCAACAACCTCACGGCCACCCATGTCGGAGTCGGAAGGCTGAATGGCACTGAACACACCGGCGAATTCTCCGGTTTCAGGGTCAACCTTGGTGATGGAGAGGCTCATGGTGCCCACACCATCGATGTAGCGCTTGTTGTTGTCCTTCTCGAGCTCCTCATCATCACCACCAAGAGCAACCAAGCCTTGGGCGTACTGCACGCCGGTGGTCAGGGCACGACCTTTGGGGTCGATGAAGTTGCTGGTGCGGTAGCTGGGGGTGCGGTAGGTGCCTTCGAAGTCGGTGCTGGTTGTGATGGCAGAGCCATCAGCGGTGGCATCCAGGGACTTGCTGGAGAACGTGAAGGGAAACTCTTCACCACCGGGGACCAGGACGGTGATCGGCTGGAAATCGATGCCCCCCTTCTCCTGGAAAGCAAGGCCGCTGTCGGTGACGGTCAGATCTCCGAAGACCTCATCAAGACTGGAGGTGAAACGGGTGAGGATCTTGCCCTCAACGAACTGGGCCACCTGACGGCTGTTCTTGGGCTCTTCCTTCGCATACACCTGAACGGGGTGCATGCAGATGTCGCGAAGTTCGTACTTACCACCAACGGTGAGAGGGATGGAACCCCGTGCCGAATCGCCGATGGTGGGGCAATCGTTGGCTTTACCGGTGTTCCGGATGTCGTCGTACGTGGTGTTGACGCCAGCACGCTGCACGGCCTGGCTGTCGCCGCTGCAGGCTGTTGTGACCAGAGAAAGGCAGAGCGCCAGCACGACGGCCAGCAGGGGACGAATGCGCATGGAAAGAGCCGGAAGGCTGAATGAGGTGCGGCAGACAACCGCCCGCAGCGGATCCTACAAGGGGTAAACCGCACCTCCGGCTAGCTTTTGCAGGTCTCAACAACTTGTGGGGATCCGGTGGAACCAGTCGCGGACCGTTCGAACGTCGAGGAGCTGACCGAGCTTCTGAACCGCCTGCGCGCCCTGTCCGAGTCGGCGGCCGACAGCCCCGAGACCCTGCTCCATCTCCTCAGGGAGCTCGAATCGGTTCATCGCGACGTTCTGGAAGGACCCTTCCGCGCGAGTCTCCCGGCCAATCGCCAGAAACTCTTCACCTTGCTCCAGGGCATGGAGAAAAGTGGCGGATGGCCTTACATCCCAAGGCTCCAACTCCGAACATTTCTTGATCTGCTGGATCAGGACTCCGCCGACGTTGCCGCCTGAGCCTCGAGCAGAGCATCCAGAAGCACATGGGCCATGGACAGTTTCGGCTGGGGGTCGATGGTCCTGGCATCAGTCGGCCCCAGAAGCCAACCCCCGTTGTTGAGGGACATCAAACCCTGATCAGCACGATCGATCGGGTTGACCATCAACAGGTCGCACCCCTTGGCCTGACGTTTCTGCTCACCAATCCGACGCATCTCCAGCTCCGAACCCGCCAGAGCGGCGAAACCCAGCACCACCTGCCCCGGGGGGCGGTTCAGGCCTAATCCCTGGAGGAGATCGGGCACCTGGGTCCAACCCTCTGCCATCCCTGCAAGCAACTGCTGCTTGGACGGCTTGTCCGATCGGCCGCCATCGCTGCGGCGCAAATCCGCCACAGCAGCCACCATCGCGACCGCGTCAGCTCGCTGCTGATGGTTTGTGAGCGCTGCCTCCATCTCCCCTGAGGATTCAACGGGCACACAGTCCAATCCCTCCAGCCAGGTCTCAGGGCAACGCAGGGGACCATGGACCAAGGTGACGCTCGCACCACGGAGCAGAGCTGCCTGAGCCAGCAGGACACCCATCGCCCCACTGCTGCGATTGGTGAGCGTGCGAACACGGTCCAGCGACTCGACCGTCGGACCAGCCGTGACCAACAGGGACCGTCCGCACCAGTCGCGCCGCAGCGGATCTGACGCCCCGGCCCGGCTGAACAGGCTGGCGGCCGCCAGGATGATTCGGTCCGGCTCCGCCATCCGGCCCGGGCCAATCCGATCACAGGCCAGCAGCCCAGAGCCTGGGGACAGACCAAGGACCTTTGGCCAGGTGAGCACGGTGTCCCAGTTCCGACGAACCGCAGGGTGGGCCCACATGGCGGTGTTCATCGCCGCTGATGCGAGCACAGGGGCTTCCGTGGCCAACAGCAGGCTGGCCAGCAGACCATCCGCCATCCCAGCGCACCACCGACCAAGGCTGGTGGCGCTCAACGGCGCAATGATCACGAGCTCGGCCCACTCGGCCAGTTCGATGTGCAATGGACGCGGACAGGACGGCGACCACTCATCACCGTCCTGATAGCAGACATGGCGACTCAAGCTGGCCAACGCCACCGGACTGACCAACCGGGCTGCACTGGGTGTCACCACGCAACGCACCTCCGCACCCGCCTGAACCAGGGCACTGACAAGCAGGGGCACCTTGACTGCAGCGATGCTTCCGCAGCAGGCGACGATCAGACGACGACCCTTCAGTGGCGCAGCGACATCAATCCTCATCAAAGGGTTCCTGATCCACCAGATGCACGTAGGGCGCGGTCAGATCGGGACGATGAATGGCCAGAGCCCTCAGCAGATGCCAGTCCTCGAGACTGTCGAACGCGGATGGGTAATCGTCGTCATCGAGACGCCTGGCCAGAACAGCGATCGACTCCTCGTTGAATTCAGCGAGGCGTTCGGGAGTGATGGACATCGATCGACAGCGAAAGCCACGGGCTCAACCCAGTGTGTCCCAGTCGCTGACCGCTAGCGTTTGCCGATCGGGGAATTAGCTCAGCTGGTAGAGCGCTGCGATCGCACCGCAGAGGTCAGGGGTTCAAATCCCCTATTCTCCACTGCCAAAATGGCCTGATGCGGTCGCGACTCAGGCTTCAACAACCGGCTTGGCTCCTTGGACTTGCCATTGTTGTGATGCTGTCCGTTCTGGCACGTCCGACCGCCTTGCTGACCTTCACCTTGCTGGCCCTGGCCTCCTGCTCCTGGCGGGGACGTTCACAGCGTCATTGACACATCATGAGGTAAAAGGGAAGAGTGATTTTTCCTGTTGTCGATGTCGCAATCGAAACGCGAGCAGGTCGTCAGCCACCTGCGTTACATCCGTCAGGAACTTCGCGAGATGCATCAAGGTGTCATGGAAGACGGCCTGCTGCCTGAGGCCGGTGAGGTTCGCGGCGTGATGGCTCAGATGGAAGCCCTGCTGGAACTTCTCGAGGGCAAGTCCTCCCGTAAGAAAGCGGAAGCCAAGTAAGGGGTTGCTTGCGACATCTGGCCAAACGCCTGAATTCAGGCTTTGCTTCCGAAGTCCCCATCACCCAGCCCGGGCATGTCCCGGGCTTTTTCGTTTGTGACGCGTCGACGTCAGGGCACACGTCTGCAGCGGTCGGTCGTCGAGATCGGACAAGGGCTTGAGCAGTGGGCCGTCAATCCCTGGAGGCGGCTGTCTCTGCTCAGCATCGGCCTGCTGCTGGGTTTCTGGCTCGGCACCGCGATCTCATCCATCGCTGGCGTTCTGGGACAGCTGGACCCGGTGATGGCCCTGGCCGTTGTGCTGTCGACGGAGGGATTGATCCGCTTGCGGCGACGTCTGTCCTTGAGGGCGCCCCAGCCATCTGTGGTGATGGCCGTCCTTGATCTGTTCCGCCTTGGCTTTCTCTACGGCCTGTTTCTCGAGGCCTTCAAGTTGATCTGATCCCGACAGAAGCACCCACGGACAAGCCCGTCGAATCTCCATACCCTTCGGGAAGAGATCTCTGGTTCCGCCGATGGCTCGCGACCATTTTTTTCTGGAACTGGAGCCCCCAACCGAACAACTCAGAGACGCCCCCCACGTGGTGATCGTTGGGGGAGGTTTCGCAGGGGTCCATGCCTGTCAAGCACTCGCCAAGGCCGATGTTCGCATCACCCTGATCGATAAACGCAACTTCAACCTGTTCCAGCCGCTGCTCTATCAGGTCTCCACTGGCCTGGTCTCCCGGGGGGATGTCGCCACCCCACTGCGTGAACTGGTCGGAAAGCAACGCAACGTGCAGGTGCTGCTCGGCGAGGTCACCCAGGTGAACCCCGAGGGACAGCAGATCGTCTTCAACGGCAAGGCCTACAGCTATGACCACCTGGTGCTGGCGACCGGGTCCGGGAGCACGTTTTTCGGCCATGAGCCGTGGCGGACCTTCGCGCCGCCGATGAAAATTCTTGAGCATGCTGAAGAGATCCGCCGGCGGCTGCTGATGGCCATCGAGCAGGCGGAGCAGACCCCGGATCCAAAGGCCCGACAGTTTCTACAGACAGTGGTGATCGTTGGAGCCGGACCCAGCGGCTGCGAAATGGCCGGCGCCGTGTCCGAACTGATGCGCTCGGCACTCAAGAACGATTTCAAACAGCTCGATCCCAGCAAGACCCGAATCCTGTTGGTGGACCCGGGTGACCGGGTCTTGCGAGCCATGCCGGAGTCTCTGTCCAAGGCAGCTCTGGCCTCACTGACCAGCGACGGCATCGAATTCCTGGC
>JBGKDR010000252.1:0-2174 GCA_042954225.1 Parasynechococcus sp. | reverse complement strand
CCATCCTGATGGAGTCCCTGCTGCAAGGACTCATCGTCATGCACAGACGCTGAGGAGAGCGACACCAGAGGTTGCCGAACTGTTCTCAACAGTAATCACTAATGAGAGCGGAGGTGATACGGTCCGCACCGAATCGGTTTGAGGCGGAACGATGGAGACCCATGTGCTGACCTTCACGATCACCAAATCGTTCAGCGAATGGTCCAAGACCTATGACGCATCCGTGCCACTACAGAAAATCGCTGGGATCAAGTCCCTGTATCGCGGCGTCAGCAAGGAGAATCCCAATCAGGTTTGTGCAGTGATGCAGGCCGAACCTGGCGTGATGGAGCAGTTCATGACCGATCACACCGAGATCATCGTTGCCTCAGGCCACGTGTTGGAGAGCACGGTCGATCAGGTCTTCGTCGCGGGTTGATGGGCTGGCTTCCGGCCAAAGCCTGGACCAGCCAGCAACCGGTCCAGGGCTACCGTCACTTCGAACGCATCACCACCGGAGGCCGCGGGCCAGCACGCTGGGTGGAACTGGCCGCCGTGCTCAACCCGCAGCATCGTGAGCGGGTGCTGTGGTCGGACCTTAAAGATCCTGCACAGTGGGTCTCCGGTTGGCAGCCGATTGTCGATGACGAGGATGCGATCAGCCCCCCGACTGCTGGGCTTCTCGAAACGCCTTGAGTTTGTCCATATCCTTCTCCTCATCAATCGAATAATCGGTCAGGATCAACGCCTTGCCGATCGTGCCGAGGGCATATTCGATCCGATCAAGATCCTTCTGGCCCGTCGCATCGCGACGTGCAGCACGGATCACGTCGGGCTTCAGTTGATCGGCAGCCTGTTCAACCAACAGCGCAATGGCGCGGGCTTGATCAAGGAGGTCACGCTCCGCCATGGTGGCCGCTCTGCTGAGATCTGGCCTCACTCTGCCAGCGCCGCTCAGAAGCCACGGGGACTCGGGCGTTGGCTGGACAGGGACACATTGGACGTGCCCGGCTGTTGAGCCGCACCCCCACCAAAGCCCGATGCTGGCTGCTGGCCCGGTGCTGCAACCGCATTGAACGCCAGCGACCAACGCTCTCCATCACCGCGGAAGGGCATCACGGAATGCGGCTGCCAGGCGGGAAAGACATAGAACTCTCCGGGCACCGGAAGCACGTAATGCGCCATCCCCGTGCGGAAGGACTGGATGTGCCACTCCTCGGGTCCATGAAAACAGAGCTGACCGTCAAAGCTGTTGGCATTGATCTGAGGAGGAACCTTCAGAAAGATCACACCGGAAAAGCTGCCGCCATGGGTGTGGGTGGGGTTGTAATCACCAGCTTTCTGACAGTTCAACCAAAGATCGATGGGCTGCAGGTGGTAGCGGCCAGGGACCCATGGGCCACGGCCCTGGGGAGGTTGGCGATCCATCACATGCTGAATCCAGCGGTGGCAGGCCGGCAGCAGATGCTCGTCCATCAACGACTGAACACCCGGTTGATTCGGGCGAAGTTCCCTCTGTTGGCTGAGCTGCCCCGCCAGCTTGCTGGAGGCATCCGGATTGGCTGAAGGGTCCGCGAGAACGCGATCCGCCAGATCGATCAACGTCGCCAACAAGGGAGCCGGAAGCTCTCCCTTGAAAATGGATCGAGGAAAAAGATCGAGAACCTCCACCGCTGAAGCAATCCGCTGCACGCCATCGTGACAGCGCCAAAGTATTGAGGTCGTACAAGGCACGGGCTTGTGATGCGTCTGTCAGCTCTGCTGCTCAGCCTCGGGTTGGGGCTTGGAACAGCGCCTGCAGGGCTTGCCACGGAGCTTCCGGGCCAGGGTGGACCTGCCGGATCCCTGTTGCAACGAGGGAAACTGAAGCTCACCACCCGCCGAAGCGATCGCCGGTTTCCCGATGGCAACAGTGTCTGGATCGTTGAACTTCGTGGAGATGGGGCACTGCTGGCACGATGGCAGGCCGCCAGCGGGGTCACGGAACGGCAACAGGCTGACCGACGTTGGTCTCCCGGAAATGCCTCCCCCCTGCCGGCGGGTCAGTACACCCTGGGGCAACCGGAACCATGGGGGAATGACCTCTGGTTCACCCTGACTCCACGCTTCGAGACAACCCGCAGCGCCCTGGGCATTCACCGCTGCTATCCAGGCACGGGTTGCATTTGCATTCCCGACAGGGCTGACATTGAGGC
>JBGKDR010000251.1:0-3616 GCA_042954225.1 Parasynechococcus sp. | reverse complement strand
GATGCGGCAGCCGCTGCGGCGGCATTGGGGGATCGACTGCTGGTGTGGGGCCTGCGTGAAGATCCGGACTACGCCGCCGCTGTCGAGGCGAGTGTGCCCTCTGGAACCATCGACTGGCGCGGCTTCGTCTCCACAGCTGAGCTGCAACGCCAGCTTGGTGCCTGCCGAGCCCTGATCAATACCCCGAAATGGAATGAGGCCTACGGCAATGTTGTTGTGGAGGCCCTGGCCTGTGGAGTGCCGGTCGTGGCCTATGACCGCGGCGGGCCCGGGGAGTTGATTCAGTCAGGCCGAACCGGTTGGTTGGTGCCGCCCGATGACGTCGAGGCGTTGACGGCAGCGCTGGCACGGATCGAGCAACTCGAGCGTCGTGATTGCCGTGAATGGGTTGAAGCCCATGCGTCGTGTCAGGTCTTTGCTGAACGGGTCGAGCGCTGGATTCGGGATGGACTGGTGGCTGGAGATGCCAGCATCTCCCTCAGCCTTTGAGTCAGCAGGAATTGGAGAAGCTGTCCTGCCGCAGCCGGCAACGGGTCCTGGCTCTGGTGCTGGGTCTTGGTGTGCTGATCGCCCTGTGGAGGCTCGGATCCACCGGTGTGGTGGATGAGACCCCGCCCCTGTTTGCTGCAGCAGGTCGTGCCATGGCCGAGACCGGCGACTGGCTGACGCCCCGGGTGAATGGCCTGCCGCGTTACGACAAGCCTCCGCTGATTTATTGGCTGATGGGACTTGGGTTCGCCATTCCCTTCCAGGGGGCCTGGGATCCTCTTGGAACCTGGTCCGCTCGCTTGCCGTCGGCGCTCTCCTGCATCGCTGTGATGCTCGGCCTCGCCGACACCCTGCTGCGCTGGCCTCAGGAGAACGATGCCCATCCACGAGCGAGGGCGGTTGCTGCCCCCCTCGTGTTTGCGTTGTCGCCTCTGGTGTTGATCTGGAGTCGCACGGCCGTGAGCGATGGCTTGCTCTGCGCTCTGCTCAGCCTCAGCCTTCTGCTTCAGTGGCGTCGTTTTGCTGATCCCGACCATCAGCGTTGGTTTTCGGCCTGGATTGTTCTCGGCCTTGCGGTTCTGGCCAAGGGCCCGGTTGCGGTTGTTCTGTCTGGACTGACGCTGTTGCTGTTCGGTTTGCTCCGACAGCAGTTGGGACTGCTGTGGCAACGTCTTCGACCACTGCCAGGGCTGTTGATCACAGCCTTGATCAGCCTGCCCTGGTATGTGGCCGAGCTTCTGGTTGAGGGACAACCCTTCTGGGACAGCTTTTTCGGATATCACAACCTCCAGCGATTCACCTCCGTTGTGAATGACCACCTGCAGCCCTGGTGGTTCTTTCTGCCGGTGATGGCGGTGGCAGCGATTCCTTTCACGGCCTATCTCCTGGTGGCTCTTGTGCAGCGCGCCTCCCGGACAACTGAGCCCCAGCACTCTCTGCAGCAATACGCCGCCTGTTGGTTGCTGGCGGTGTTTCTGTTCTTCACGACGGCGGCCACCAAGCTCCCCAGTTACTGGTTGCCGGCGACGCCAGCCGCAGCACTGCTAATCACTCTGGCTCTCAGACGGCGGACCCGAGCGGTAACCCTGGCCAGAGGCTGCACGCTGCTGGTGCTCACTGGTCTGGCCTTCGGGTTCTGGCAGTCGGGCTTGTGGATTCCGTCCATTCGCGATCCGGAGATGCCGAGCCTTGCCGTGGATCTGCTCAGCAGTGGTCTGGTCCACCGGGCGGCCATCTGTGTTTTTGCTGCCGTCCTGATTGGCCTCATCACCTGGAGGAGAACCCCAGTGCAGGGGCTGCTGGCGATGCAAGCCCCGTTGCTTCTGTTTCACCTCACGGCACTGGTACCGATTGCTCAGCTTGCTGATCAACTTCGCCAACAACCTGTACGAGGCGTCGCTCGACAGATGCTTGAGCATCAACGTCCCGGAGAACCCCTGGCGATGATCGGAGCGATGAAGCCGTCGCTTCATTTCTATACCAATCAGGTCATCGTTTACGAGGGCCGTTCCGATGGGGCCCTTGTGAATCTTGCCGACCGCCTCAGCCACGAACGTCGTCGTGGTTGGGTCGGGCGCCCTCCCGGTTCTGATCAAGCGGCCTCATCAGTGCTCGTGGCCATTGATCGCGGCACCGTGAAGCAGCCCCATTGGCAGGATCTTGCGCCTGAAGTGCTCGGTCACCACGGCATCTACCAGCTCTGGCGTGTCAACCGTGATGCTCTGCAGGGGCGGGCCGATGCCTTGATGGATGAGGGTGTCGAAGCCGATTGGGACGAGCCCCGCCCCGAGCGTTACTGACGCTCAGGACTGGCTGAGTTCCTGCCGTCTGCAGAATCCGCAGAACGACCAAAGCGCGATCTCACCCTTGGGTGATGGACGCTTACAGACAGGGCAGATGTCCAGTCCGTGGACGTCGATCCTGCTCGGGTGCCGTGCCCAAATCAGCTGTTCGTCCTCTGGGGTTGGGGTGCGAGAGGCATGGTGCTGCTGAATACGCAAATCACGCACGGGATGGCCCGCTCGCCGCAGGGCCGCCAGCAGTTGAGGCCGGTTGTATTGCAAGGCCTGTCGCCATTGCGGATGGGACGCCCCGATGGTCAGAACCCCGCGTTTCAGCCCCAGGGGGCTGCAGTGCGGCGCCAACCGTTCACCGGCGATCCTGGGCCAGTCCTGCCAGAGCCCCGCGAGGTTCCCGTCCTTCCGCCAGTCCTGTTGCAGAGCCTTGAGGCAGCTCCCCAGCTGCGCAGCTGGGGCGGGAGGGGCTGCCTGAAGCAGCTCCAGCCCCTTGAGCTTGCGTCGTTGCGAATCGGGAGCGATGGCCATCTCCACAGACTAGGAGGGTGTTTTTGCGGATCTCGCTAATCTCAACGGGGATCACCGCTTGCTCAATGGGTTTCTTCGACCGACTCAGCCGCTTGGTTCGCGCCAACGCCAATGCGGCGATCAGCGGCATGGAGGATCCGTCCAAGATCCTGGACCAATCGGTTGCCGATATGCAGGCCGATCTGGTGAAACTGCGCCAGGCCGTTGCCATGGCCATTGCCAGTCAGAAGCGGTTGAGAAATCAGGCTGAGCAGGCGGAAGCGCAGTCCAAAACCTGGTACGAGCGCGCTGAGCTTGCCCTCAAGAAGGGTGAAGAGGATCTCGCTCGGGAAGCGTTAACCCGCCGCAAGACCTTCCAGGAGACAGCGACGTCTCTCAGCAGCCAGGTCCAAGCTCAGGACGGGCAGGTCGAGACGCTCAAGAAAAGTCTGGTCGCGCTGGAAGGCAAGATTGCCCAGGCCAAGACCAAGAAGGACATGCTGAAGGCCAGGGCTGAAGCAGCCAAGGCTCAACAGCAGCTCCAGAGTGCCGTCGGCAACCTTGGCACCAATACCGCCATGGCGGCGTTTGAACGGATGGAGGAGAAGGTCGAATCTCTCGAGGCGACAGGGCAGGCCGCTGCTGAGCTGGCCGGTGCAGATTTGGAAAGTCAGTTTGCAGCCCTGGAAAGCGGGGATGACGTTGATGACGAGCTCGCCGCTCTGCGCCTTCAGCTCAAGGGTGGTCCGGAAGCCGTTGCCCTCCCTGCATCTGAGTCAACGCCTGAAGTGAAACAGGTCAAAGTTGAAGCCGTTGATGCTGAC
>JBGKDR010000250.1:0-8838 GCA_042954225.1 Parasynechococcus sp. | reverse complement strand
AGCCAGAGCTGCTGAATGGGGGACTGGAACAACTGCAGACCCTGCCGACAAACCAACGATTCGACTGGATCGGTGGACGTCTCACCAGCTCGGACGTTCCAGAGCTCACGGGTGACAGTCTGTTCAAGCAGCTCAGTGCAGTGAGTCAACCGGGATCGCAGTTGCGCCTGATGATCAGCAACGCCGCAATGGGGCCTGCCACCACCCTGCTCTCAGAACCAACTGCGCATGGTGCAGACGAACGCTCACAACTGGAGTTAGTTCTGCATGAGGAAGAACAGCTACTGCAGGCTCAACAACGCCGACTGACACCACCCAAAAGCAGCGGCTGGCTGATCCAAACGACGAGCTGGCAGGAACAACTTCTGTTGCCAGGCGGTGAAGCTTTGGCACAGCGCTGGCTGGAGGAGGGATCCCTCTACCGCAAGCAGATCAGCGCCATCAACGATGGCTCGATCGATCTCTTGCGCCGATTACTCAAACGCCGGGGTGATCAGCCCCTTCGCCTGCCCATGCAGCATCAATTGTTGACAGGAACATTCCGGCCAAGCGCATCAACAGACCAATAAAAAAGCCCCGGCAAAGCCGGGGCAACAGCAGATGACACCGTGAAGTGCCGTCGCCGTGGCTGATCACCACAGGGGACGAGCGGGAGGGGTGTAGGTCTGACGAGGAGCAGGCTCAGGCAGCTGGGAGTTGGCCTGGACGCAAGCGGGAAGGAAGACGTACCAGGACAGCAGGGAGGTGCACTGGGCGTCGCCTTCGCACTTGTCAGGAGCACAGACGTTCTGAGCACCGTCGTAGGTGCCGCAGGTGTCAGCCAGGCGGAAGTCCACGGGCAGCTCAGCCATGATGGTGGCCGAGGAGATCGAACCGTCGACGGAGTCGGCGATGATCGCGGAACGCAGGGCGACCACAGCGGTCTCGGTCTGCTTCCAGTAAGGGAAGTAGGAGCGGGTCTGATCCTTGAGGAACTTGACGCCGTCCTCGGAGTAGAGGAAGCGGGACACACCGACGATGTCGACGGCGTAGGTCTTGGTCATGCCCTCCTGGATCTCGTCGGCAGTCCAACCGGAGTTGGCGATGCCAGCGGCGAGTGCGCGATCGGTGATTTCACCGGTCTCGAAGAAGGTTTTGAACTCGCTGGAGGTGGTGGTCCAGACGGCACCACCGGTGTTCCAACGAACAGGACGGGTGGTGTCAGCTTTCGCGGGAGCAGCGACAGCGGCGAGGGTTGCGCCGGCGAGGAGGCCAGCGGCGAGACGATTGAACACGGACGACTACGAAGTGGGACGTCATTTTTGAAATTAGCCGCCGAATGAATAATCGCCAACGCTCTCGATAGAGAAGGAGAGGCCTGCATCGGCGACAACCGCTACGCCAACAGACATCCAAGCCCTGATAGCCACGGCGAGACCCACGAATCCCGGCCGATCCGGACCATGACGTCAGCGAAACCGATCAAAAAGACCAGTTGGACCAGCCATCGGGGCATCGCCCCTCATACGTCGAGCCGATCTGCGTCGGCGCCCCTTTGCAGCGCTGCGCGTCCAGACGACCACCCGTGCGTTGAACGCTGGCGAGATAGGCCTCTGTGCCCTGGGGTGACGACAGCCAGAGACGCGTGACCCGCTCGTCTGACTCCACCCGGGCCTCGAGCAGACGTCCGGAGACCAGGCCAAGGTCCGTCAAGGAGCTCGCAAATTGTCCCCAGTAATGGCTCGCCATCTGGGCACGAATGAACTGGTCCATCAGCTCATCCGATTCACGGCGCAGATCCAGCGTCAATTCCCGGCGCGCCAATTCCGACGCCAAGCCTTTGGCCTCCGGCTGCAGCTGGTCTGCGCGGGGAGCACTCAGGGAGCGTTGCCCAGAGGCTTGATGCAGGCCAATCAGCCCGAGACACGCGAGCAGAACAGCCGTGGTTCCACCGAACAGGCCAGGGAAAGAGCGCGCAGCCATGACGCCATTGCCGACAGCTCAAGCTAGGCAGATCGGCGCGGTCTGTCCTGCCATCGGTCCGACAAGGCCGAGACACCACGGACCTGACTCGAGCTGACGCAGGGGGACCCTGATGCCGCGGGTGCGATGCCGCGCCTCCACCGCCATGGCGGGGCAGACCCAGTGGGCCAGGTCCCTGGCCAGGCTGCTGCGATCCCACTTGATCGCGGCTTCCTTGGCCACCCACTGACGCAGAACCGCCTGACGCAGCGGCTCTCCCACAAGCCCTCGCAACGCATCCTGGTCGTCCTGGCAGAAGAAGCGTTGGGCCAGCGCCATCGCCGGGAAACGCCGGTCCAGGCGTTCCAGGTCCACCCCAATCGGCTGATCCGACCAGGCGATCGCCAGGGCATCGCAGCAATGGCTGAAGCTCACGTGTCCCCAACCGGCCGCCAGAGACGGCGCCTGTCCCGGTGGCGCCAGCAGAGGCACCTGCTCGGGCGACACACCCAGACGACCGGCAAGGCAATGACGCACCCAGCCACGGCTCCAACGCAGCTGCGCCCACCGCGATTCCGGCATGCCGGCCCAGCTCTCCAGCTCCGCCGCACTCGGGGGAGCGTCGGCGCGATTGGGACGCACCGCTGGAACCAGCCACAACACCGTTACGCTTGCGCGACCCAATGCTGATGACGACTGTGGCTCTGCAGATCGGAGATCCTGCACCGGATTTCACTCTCCCCAACCAGAACGGTGAGCCTGTGCAGCTTTCCGATCTGAAAGGTCAGCGGGTTGTTCTGTATTTCTATCCGAAAGACGCCACACCGGGCTGCACCAAGGAAGCCTGCAACTTCCGTGACCGCTGGGACCGTTTCCAGCACCACAACATTCAGGTGTTCGGCATCAGCAAGGACAACGCGGCATCGCATACCCGCTTCATCGAGAAGCAGGAGCTGCCGTTCACCCTGCTGACCGATGCCGAACCGTGCCCCGTCGCGGCGAGCTACGACAGCTACGGCTTGAAGAAATTCATGGGCCGGGAATACATGGGAATGATGCGCCACACATTTCTGATCGCAGCCGACGGAACGATCGAACGGATCTATACCAAAGTGAAATCAGCCACCATGGCCGACGATCTGCTCAAGGATCTCGGGCTGGACTGAGTCCCTGTTCAGATCCGAGAGACAAGGCCCTTGAGCACGAGGTCGGGATCCTGCCGATGGGGGACCCCTCGGAGATCCAGCTCACGGGCCAGATCCGGGCCATCACCGCCGCTGATCCAGAGCAGGGCACCGGAATCCTCCCAGGCCTGGCGCACGGCTCCGGCGAGCGCGGACAGGGCACCCCGTCTCATCGCCGCGGCCGTCTGCGACGGAAAACGCTCCGACTCCGCGGCCATCGGCCTCTGGATGCTGGGCAAGCCGACCGTGCCACGGTCCATCGCCTCGAGCTGCAGCTGCAACCCGGGCACCAGCTGTCCGCCGATGAACTGAGCCGACCCATCGAGCAGGGTGAGGCTGAGCACCGTGCCGGCATCGGCCACCAGCACACCTCGGGTCCCGTCCAACCCCATGGCCTGGGTGCTCTGCCAGGCCGCCACCGCCGCCAGGGCCCGATCGATCCCCAGCCAAGCGGGGGCTTTCTCCAGGCCGACGTCGGCCAGCCCCATGCGGTGATGGGGTGCCGTGTTCAGCGCCGCAGGAACAACACCGACCGCAGCCCACACGACCGGACCTCCCGCAAGGCGGGAGAGCTGGGGAGGGCAATGCTCCATGCGCCAGAGCGCACCGTCCCGTTCAGCCCAATGCCAGCGCGTGTTGCCAATCAGCAACGCGCGGTCGAAGCAGCCCACCCTCAGATGCCGTCCCCCATCATTCCCTCGGCGGATTCCTGGGGAACGTGGATGCCGCACTCCTGCTTCAAACCGCCGAAGCGGGTGTCACGGCCGCTGAGCTCAGCGCCATCCGGGCCACTGGAATGCCAGTCCCCCACCGTGGAATAGCCCTGGTCGAACAGCGGGTGCTGGGGAAGCTCATGCTCCTGCATGTAATAGAAGACGTCCCTCGGCGTCCAGGTAAGCAACGGTCGCAGGGACAACCGCTGACGAATGGGGTCAAGCCAGGTCATCTGGCGGCGATGCTCGGTCTGCCCGCGGCGCACGCCACTGGCCCAGCACTGCACATCCAGATCAGCTAACGCCCGCTCGAGGGGCTCGACCTTGCGGATCTGGAGATACACCTCGAGATCCTTGACATCGCCGGTTTCCCAAAGGCGACCGTGCAGGGCCTCCATCCGAGCAGGGGAGATCGGACTCTGGGCAACGACCAGCCGGATGTTGAGACGTTGCTGCAGCGTCTCCGCGTATTGATACGTCTCTGGGGGGAGATAGCCGGTATCGACCCAGATCACTGGCACGTCTGCAGCCTCCGGCAACTCGGAGAGCATGTGCAGCAGCACCGATGACTGAATCCCGAAGCTGGTGGTCAGGGCAAATCGGGCCCCGAAGCGGTCCACCGCCCAGGCCAGGCGCTGCTGGGGGGTCAGGGCATCGAGGGATGCACGCGCCTGATCAAGCTCAGCGGACGACAGGGTGTTCTCGGGCACTGAACCAGTCGTCACAACAGTGCCAACCATTCCATCGGGGTCCCCGTCATCGGTCCATCTTCCCCTGTCGCCACCCCCAACAAGGTTCCTAAGGTTTCAGAAACGCGAACACGTCGAATGGTCAGCGCCGCAGCGCCAACACAGGCCACGGTGGTGATCGGAGGTGGGTTCGGCGGCATCAGTGCCATTCAAGCCCTGCGGCATCGCCACCCCGAGATTCCGGTGGTTCTTGTCGAACCACGGGAACGCTTTGTCTTTCAACCGCTGCTGTACGAGCTGCTCAGCGGTGAACTCCAACCCTGGGAAGTGGCGCCGGACTTCCGTCGGCTCACCGCATCCCTCGGCGTGAGCTGGCTCCAGGACAGCGTGATCGGGATCAACACCGAGACCCGCACCCTGACACTGGCCTCAGGCGGGACGTTGTCCTGGGGGCAACTGCTGGTGACCGCCGGATCGGAACGCAATGACTTCGGAACCCCCGGGGTTCAGCAGCACGCACTGAGTTTTCGCGACGACGGCGATGTTCAGGTGTTGCGGCAACGCATCGCACTGCTGCGCCAGCAACGGTCAAGCGATGCCGCCCTGGTGATCGTCGGCGCCGGTGCCACCGGCGTGGAACTGGCCTGCAAGCTGGCGGACCTGCTCGATGGTGCCGCGGCCCTGCATCTGATCGAGATGGGGCCAACGATTCTTCCCAACAGCAGCGCCTTCAATCGCGAACGGGCCACCGTCGCTCTCGAGCGTCGCCATGTCTCGGTGCACCTCGGCACCGCAGTGACCGCCGTTCACCCGGATCGGGTCGTGCTTGGGCAGGCCCCGGCGATCAGCCATCAAGGCCTGATCTGGACCGCAGGCAGCCGGCCTGTCTCGATCCCGATGACCCCCACTCCTGCCAAGGACCGGGATCGCCTCCGCATCGGACCCACCCTCAACCTGGAAGGCGATAGCGATGTCTTCGCCATCGGCGACATCAGTCATGCCCCTGATCAGCGCTGGCCCGCCACCGCCCAGGTGGCGATGCAACAGGGCGCTGCCGTCGCGGACGCCATGGCCAGCCAGCGACGCGGTGAGCCTCCGCAACCCTTCCAGTTCACCGATCGCGGCGAAATGCTCAGCCTGGGGATCGGCGATGCCTGCCTGACGGGCCTTGGACTCACCCTGGCGGGCCCCCTGGCCTTCCAGATCCGTCGGGCCACCTATCTGACCCGCATGCCGGGGGCCTCCCTTGGCCTGCGTTCGGCAGGAGCCTGGTTGCTGGGACGGTGAAGCAAGCCCACCTCGGCGGACGCACCAAGGGACTGCGCCCGGGCCAACAGCGCCAGCTGGAACGCCTGAGTCACCGGCGCCATCCGGAACGCAACGGTGCCGACCTATTGACCCTTGAGCGGTTGGCTGACCTCAGTGGCGAGCTGAAGGAGAACCTGCATCTCGTCGTCGATGGTCGTGGCCTGTGCCGGCTGCTCTGGATCGGGCCACTCAACAGTTCAGCCGCCTTGCTGGAGCACCTCCCCCGGGCCCCGCGGCGGCAGGCCGGCGGTTGGCGGCTGATCAGCTGCCCGATCGGACGGCAACGGCTGCAGCCCGACCCGCATGCCGCCGTTGTAGCGCTGGATCTGCGTCCCACGAGTTGGCTGCGTTTTCAGCCGACCCGCAGCGCCGATGGCCAACGGCCAGCCATGCTGCTGATTCCGGATCGTCACGACGCCACCGGTTGGCAGGGTGTCGCCAGCGATGACCTGCGGGTCCTCTGCGATCTCGATCTGGACGAGCGTGGGACCGATCAGGTCAGCCCGGCCCCGACTCGAAGCGGCCCGGAACGGGTGCTGCTACTCACCCTCAGCGAAGAGAACAGCGATCGAGGCGTCCGGGAACTGGCCGAACTCGAGGGGCTGGTGCGCAGCGCGGGGGCCCTGCCCGTTGCTGTGATCCGTCAACGGCCGGGTCTGAAGAATCCGCAGACGCTCTGGGGAACTGGAAAACTCGATGAGGCGGCGGTGGAAGCGCGCCGCAAGGAGGCCTCCCTGGTGATCACCGACCGTGAACTCACCCCCGTGCAGGCCCGCAACCTGGAACGGTTGCTGGATTGCCCAGTGATGGATCGCAGTGAACTGATCCTGGACATCTTTGCCCAACGCGCCGGCAGTGCCGCCGGACGCCTGCAGGTGGAACTCGCCCAGCTGCGCTACCGCCTGCCCCGGCTGATGGGTCGGGGGCGCAGCCTGTCCCGCCAGGGTGGTGGCATCGGAACCCGTGGACCTGGCGAAACCCAGCTGGAGAAGGATCGCCGAGCCATCGCCCGCCGCATCGATCGGCTGATGAAGGACCTCAAGCAGCTGCGCGACCATCGCCAGCGCCTGCGGGACGGACGCCAGACCCTGGCTCGCGTGGCCTTGGTCGGCTACACCAACGCCGGCAAATCAAGCCTGATGAATGCCCTCTGCGGGCGCCGTCCCGCCGACCGGGTCCTCGCCGAGGACAAGCTGTTCGCCACCTTGGATCCCACCACCCGCCGTCTGGAATTTCCGCGGGTGGGGGCGGCACCGGACACCCTGCTGATCACCGACACGGTCGGCTTCATCCGAGCCTTGCCGGAGCCGTTGGTGGAAGCCTTCCGCGCCACTCTCGAAGAGACCCTGGCCGCCGACATTCTTCTGCTGGTGGTGGATCTCGGGGACCCGGACTGGGCCGCCCATCTCGAGACGGTGCACGCCCTGCTCGATTCGCTGGACAGCACCGCCCTGCGCCGTGTCGTCGCCAACCAGATCGATCGATGCCCTCTGGAGGCCGTGGAAGCGATCCGGGATCTGGAGCCCGACACCCTGTTCCTCTCCGCCGTGCGGGGGGATGGCCTGCGCGGTCTGCGCGACTGGCTGGAGGAGCAGATCTGGCAGAAGGGGCAGAATCAAGCGCGCGTGTGACCGCACTGCCGCCCGGATGGTCGAACTGATCAGCGCGATCCAGGATCCGATGGCCCAGGTGACCCTGGCCGTTCTGGTGCTGGCTGTGGTGCTGTTCATCAGCGGTGCGATCGCCCCCGAACTGACCGGCCTGCTCAGCGTCGGCCTGCTGATGGCCAGTGGTGTGCTCAAGCCGGATGACGCCTTGATCGGCTTCGGCAGTCCGGCTCTGATCACCCTGCTCGGACTCTTCCCGGTGTCGGCAGCCCTGTTCAAAAGCGGAGCCCTCGACCGGCTGCGCGGCCTGATCGCCTCAGAACGGATCCGCACGCCACGGCGGTTGATCGCCCTGATGGCCTTCGTGATTGCCCCGGTCTCGGGCGTTGTTCCCAACACGCCCGTCGTGGCATCGCTGCTTCCGGTAGTCGAGACCTGGTGCCATCGACGCGGCATTTCCCCCTCCAGAGTTCTGCTGCCGCTGTCGTTTTCCACGGTTCTCGGCGGCACCCTCACCTTGCTGGGGAGCAGCGTCAATCTGCTGGTGAGTGACATCAGCCAACAGCTTTACGACGCGCCGTTTGAACTGTTCAGCTTCACCCTGATCAGCATCCCGGTCTGGCTCGCTGGAGCCCTCTATCTGATCCTTGCCCCCGGAGCGCTGCTGCCGGATCGCCGCGACGAATCCGGGGAATCCAGCCTCAACCCTGAACGCAGCGGCTACTGCACCGAAGTCTCCATCCCCAATGACTCGGAACTGGTGGGCCGCTCGCTGTTGCACAGCCGTCTGCAGCGGCGCTTCGACGTCGACGTGCTTGAGATCCAGCGCGGGCGGGAGCGCCTGTTCCCACCCCTGGCCGATCGCCGTCTCCAGGCGGGGGACCGCCTGCTGCTGCGGGTGACCCGGGAGGACCTGCTGCGTCTCCAGCAGGATCACACGATCCAGCTCACCACCCAGGACAGCGTCAGCGCGATCACCCCCGATCAGGGGATGGGAAGTGGTCAGAAAACGGTCGAAGTTCTGCTGCCAGCCGGATCAACCCTGGCGGGGGCCAGCCTGCGGGAACTGCGCTTCCGGCAACGGCACAACGCCACAGTGCTCGCACTGCGCCGCGGCCAGGAGACGGTGCAGGAACGCCTGGGGCAGGTCGTCCTTCGCGAGGGGGATGTGCTGCTGCTGCAGGCACCTCTGGATTCGATCCGTGGCCTGCAATCCAGCAACGACCTGCTTGTGCTGGATCGCCTCGAAGATGACCTGCCGACGGTCCGTCGCAAACCGATCGCGGTGGGAATCGCGATCACGATGCTTCTCTTGCCCTCACTCACGTCGATCCCTCTGGTGGCGTCGGTGCTGATGGCCACCGTGGCGGTCGTGGCCACCGGCTGTCTGCGCCTC
>JBGKDR010000249.1:0-2400 GCA_042954225.1 Parasynechococcus sp. | reverse complement strand
TGGTATCGGTCAGGGCACCGCTTCCGGCGGCGCTGTTGAAGGCATTGCCCGCCAGCCCGAAGCTGAAGGCAAGATCCGCGGCACCCTGCTGCTCTCCCTGGCATTCATGGAATCGCTGACCATCTACGGCCTGGTGGTGGCCCTGGTGCTCCTGTTCGCCAACCCCTTCGCCGGCTGATCAGCGTGATGGGTTGATCCCATGGAGCACCCGTGCTCCATGGGATCTGTCCGCGACCTGACAACCACGATTCGATTCCTTTCCAGCGCACCCTTCCATGACCTGGCTTCTGCTTGCTGAAGCAGGTGTTCCGGAGGGAGGTCTCTTCGACCTCGATGCCACCCTTCCGCTGATGGCGGTTCAGGTGGTTCTCCTGACCTTCCTGCTCAATACTCTCTTCTTCCGTCCGGTCGGCAAGGTCGTGGAAGATCGAGAGGGATACATCTCGACCAGTCGTGCTGATGCCAAGCAGAAGCTGGCGCAGGTTCAACGGCTTGAAGCTGATCTTGCTGAACAGCTGAAGGGCGCCCGTCAGGCTGCGCAAGCAGCCATCGTCGAAGCCGAGCAAGAGGTGGATCGCCTTTACCGCGAGGCGCTGGCCCAGGCCGAAGCCGAAGCCAATCGCACCAAGGAAGAGAGCCGTCGCGGAATTGAAAGCGAGCGCCAGTCCGCCCGATCCCAACTCCAGGGACAGGTGGATCAGCTCAGCAACCAGATCATCGACCGACTGCTGGCTGCCTGATCATGACTTTTATTCCTTATCTGGCCGCTGAGGGGTTTGCACTCAACTTCAACCCCCTGCAGACCAACCTGATCAACCTGGCCATCGTCATCGGTGTGCTGGTTTGGTTCCTTCGGGGATTTCTTGGTGGAATCCTTGAGCGTCGCCGCTCGGTGATTCTTCAGGATCTCCAGGATGCTGAAACCCGTCTGAAGCAGGCCACCGCTGATCTGGCCACCGCCCAGTCCGACCTGGCAGCGGCCCAGCAGAAGGCCGACAAGATTCGCGCCGACGGCCAGGCCCGCGCCGCAGCCATCCGTTCGGATGGCGAGACGCGCACCATCTCCGCCATGGCTGCCGTTAAGCAAGGTGCCGTGGCCGATGCCGATGCAGAAGCGGCTCGTATTCAGGATGCCCTTCGTCGTGAAGCAGCTCTGGCTGCCATCGACAAGGTTCTGAACGATCTCCCCGGTCGCCTTGACGATCAGGCGCAAGCCAAGTTGATCGACTCCACCATCGCCAATCTGGAGAACGCCTGATGCCTCTCCTCAATACCCTCGCAACGCCCTACGCCGAAGCTCTGCTTCAGGTCACCGAGGCCCGTAATGAGTCCTCCACCGTTGCTGAGCAGTGCAAGCAGCTGCTTCAGGTCTGGGAGAGCTCCGAAGCCTTCCGTGGAGCCATGGTCTCCCCGGTTCTCGAGCCCGATGCCAAGAAACGTGCTCTGCAATCCCTGGTGGGTGAGCAGGTCACGCCGTCCCTGCTCAATCTGCTGAAGGTCCTTGCCGACCGCCAGCGTTTGCAGGCCTTTGACGCTGTGATGGAGCGTTTCCTTGAGCTCTATCGCGAGCAACAGGGCATCACCCTCGCCCAGGTTCGTTCGGCTCAGGCCCTGTCTGACGATCAGCAGGCTGCTCTGTCCAAGAAAGTCCAGGCGATGGCCGGCACCGACAAGGTCGACATCGACCTCAGTGTTGATCCATCCCTGATCGGCGGCTTCGTTGTCAGCCTCGGTTCACAGGTGATCGATGCCAGCCTGGCCGGCCAGGTCCGACGCCTCGGACTGGCACTCGCCAAGGCGAGCTGACGCTTCCTTCCTTCCCTTCACCGCTCCACCCTCCACCCTTCCCCGCTGGGATCACACGCCATGGTTTCCATCCGTCCCGACGAGATCAGCGCAATCCTCAAACAGCAAATTGAGGATTACGACAAGTCCGTCTCGGTCAGCAATGTCGGCACCGTTCTCCAGGTGGGTGACGGCATCGCCCGCGTTTACGGCCTGCAGCAGGCCATGGCTGGTGAGCTCCTCGAATTCGAGGACGGCACCGAGGGCATCGCTCTGAACCTCGAAGACGACAACGTCGGCGCGGTGCTGATGGGTGAAGGTCTTGGTGTTCAGGAAGGCAGCACCGTCAAGGCCACCGGCAAGATCGCCTCTGTCCCGGTTGGCGACGCGATGCTGGGTCGCGTGGTGAACTCCCTGGGTCGTCCGATCGACGGCAAGGGCGACATCGCCACCACTGAGACGCGTCTGATCGAATCGATGGCGCCTGGAATCATCCAGCGCAAGTCGGTGCACGAGCCCATGCAGACGGGCATCACCGCCATCGACGCCATGATCCCCGTTGGCCGTGGCCAGCGTGAGCTGATCATCGGTGACCGTCAGACCGGCAAGACCGCC